>JAGWBK010000068.1:365-7883 GCA_021295915.1 Dehalococcoidia bacterium | reverse complement strand
ATCGTCGTGAGACACCGGGACAACATCCAGCGCCTGCTGAACGGGACCGAACGAAAGCTCGGTCACAAGGCCGATCTCGCGGTCGGCTGAATGGCCATCGTAACGGCGGTCGGCGCCACCAGTTGGGGCACCACGCTCGGCATCATCCTGGCAAGAGAGGGTCACGAGGTACGCCTGCTCGCCCGTACGGAAGAGGAGGCGGCCAGCATCGAGTCTGCCAGGGAGAACGCAAGGTTCGTTCCCGGTGTCCAGTTCCCGGAGTCGATGCACGCGCTGGCCGATCCCGTAGAGGCCCACGACTCCGCTGACCTGACCATATTCGCGGTGCCCTCACAGACACTGAGGACCAACGCCCGCGCAGTCGCCCACGCCATCCCGAACAGCACGGTCGTAGTTAACGCTGCCAAAGGACTGGAGCTGTCCAGCGTCAAGCGCATGAGCGAGGTAATCAACGAGGAGATACTGTCGCTCGATCACGGTGTGTGCGCTCTTTCAGGCCCCAATCTCGCCCGTGAGATCATCAGGTCGATGCCTGCCTCCACGGTGGTGGCGTCCAACGACCCTGCCGCCGCAACTGAAGCGCAGACGATCATCAACTCGTCCACCTTCCGCGTCTACACCAACGACGACCTCGTTGGCGTCGAGCTGGCGGGAGCGCTGAAGAACATCATCGCTCTGGGCGCTGGGATGTGCGACGGGATGGGATTCGGAGACAACACGAAGGCCACCTTCATCACTCGCGGGCTGGCGGAGATCGCCCGGCTGGGCGTTGCGGCCGGGGCCAACCCTGCGACGTTCGCTGGACTGGCGGGCATGGGTGACCTGGTCGCTACCTGCATGAGCACGTTGAGCCGCAACCACTACTTCGGCACCCAGATAGCATCCGGGAAGACGCTCGAACAGGTACGCTCGGATATGGACAGCGTAGCCGAGGGTGTGGATACGACCCGCGCCGCACTCGACCTTGCCGAGTCTCTCGGCGTCGAGATGCCCATCGCACAGGCGACCAATAGCGTTTTGTTCGGCGGTGTATCGGTGCCGCAGGCAGTACAGAACCTGATGGGTCGCGAGCCCAGGGCCGAGTAGCTACCTATCGGGAGTCCAGATCGCGGGGGCGTCGTCGGACTGCTCGGACGCGGGCTGCTCGCCTGGCGTCCACAGACCTGAGCTCGATTCCACACTGCCCTGCACCTGCTGCCCCTCGGGCGTCCATAGCGGCGCGCCGACCTCACCGTCCTCGCCCTGTTCGATCTGCAAGAGGTCTATCACGTCATCAGGGATGTCGCCCTGAGGGATGTAGTAGAAGTTGCCGAGTCCCACGCTGTCGATGAGTCGAGTGAGGATCGCAGCCTGGTTGTCCTGCGGAGCAGGGATATACGCAGGACGTCCCTGGTACCCGAACTGGACAACACCTGATCTCGCAAATGAGTCCGGTGCGTTGAGGACTCGCTGCGACTCTCGGAATCCACTTGTCTGCCTCAAGCCTAACGCCTCGGCATACTCGACAGCGCCCCACACGATTTCGTGCGCCAGGTCCGGCGCGATTGCGGTCGGCGGAACGCCGCCGTACAGACGTGGGATCACCTCGTTGTCGAACACCTCGGGCACTACGTTGGTAGCGAATGCGGTGTCTTTGATCCCTGTGCACAGGTAGTCCACCACGTAGTGGCCGAACACGACGTTCTCGCTGGAGTTGGTGCGTGCGAGGACCACTACTGCCGCGCCGCGCTCCTGCCAGCGCTCCTGCACCCACGCCCCTTCGATGGGCATCTCACGAGCGCGACGCAGGATGCGCGCAGGCGTCTCCCTCACGGACTCCTGTGACTGTCTGCGAGCCATCTTCTGCTTGCGCTGGGTGCGTTTCTTGAGCGCGCGCTGCTGCTTCTTATGCTGGTTGCTCTTGGTCTTCCGCGCCATCGTAGTATCCGTAGAATGCTAGATCAGGCTGCCGCGAGCAGCGCAACCCAGTCGCCGTCGATCTGCTGCCGTTCTATCGTCGCGCCCTCAGCAGTGAGCGCGTCCGTCACGCCCTCAAGGTGCTTCTCGATAACCCCCGACACGAGCAGGCGTCCGCCGGGAGCCATGCACTCGACAAGCTGGCCCGCCAGGTCCGTCACGACACGCGCTGAGATGTTCGCGAACACGAGGTCGAAAGACCTTGCCGGAGACTTCGGGCTTGGCAGGGTGCCATGCACCAGTTCGATTGCTCCATCAGCCCTGTTCAAGGCAATGTTGGCCCGGCCAGCCTTGACCGCGATCGGGTCGATCTCGAAGCCGACGGCGCGCTCTGCTCCCAGCTTCACGGCTGCGATGGACAGAATGCCGGAACCGCATCCCAGGTCCAGCACGCGGTCTCCCGGCGTCACAGTCTGCTCGATGAACTCCATGCACATGCGGGTGGTTGGGTGATGCCCTGTACCGAATGCCATACCCGGGTCGAGGTTAACGATGATCTCGTCAGGCTTTGCCTCGTACTCACGCCACGTGGGGCAGATCACGATACGCTCGCCGACCCGAAGAACGTGGAAAAACTCCTTCCAACTGTTCTCCCACTCGCTCTGGCTGACCCGGCGCTCGCGAAGTTCGGTCAGCGGTGCGAGGTGCGCGACAAGACGTACACCGACGTCTATCTGGGAGCGCCTGTGGTCGGTGGTGGGATCGTCGGGGAGATACGTCTTTACGACTACCCGATCGGGTACGGGCGGACTCTCACCCTCATCGGGGTTGAATCCTCCGGGCTGCTCGACGGCGACACCGCCCTCTCCGTAGCGATGAAAGATCTCGGTCAGAGGCTCAACGTACTCGGGCGGAGTCTCGATGCTCAGTTCCAGCCATTCGTCTGGCATCAATCGCCCGTCAGTGCGTCCTTGACCTTGTTGAACAGGCCCTTGCCGCCAACTCCCTCATCGCCCATCGACTCAGACAGCGCGCCGAAAAGCTGCCGCTGATCTTCGGTAAGCGACTTAGGAATCTCCACACGCACGGTGACGATCTGGTCGCCCCGGCGGTTGCTGCGCAGGTGGGGGACTCCCCTGTTCTTGAGCGTGATCCGGTCACCGGGTTGAGTGCCCGGCGGAATCGTGATCTTGTGCTCGCCTTCCAGGGTGTCAACCTCCAGGGTGGCGCCGAGTGTCGCCTGGGACACGCTAACCGGAATCGAAAGATGGATGTCGTTCCCAGCACGCTGGAAGACATCGTGGCCCAGAATATCGAGCACCACGTACAGGTCCCCAGGGCTTCCGCCGTTCAGTCCGGCCTCGCCCTCTCTGTTGAGCCTGATCTGGGTGCCATCGTCAATGCCGGCCGGAACCGTGACAGCGAGTTTTCTCTTGCGTCGCTCTCGCCCTGCTCCCCGGCACTGGGTACATGGGTCGGAGATTGTGCTGCCCTCACCACTGCACACGCTGCAGGTGTTCACCTGGACGAACTGTCCGAAGATGCCCTGGTGGGAGCGTCTCACCTGACCGGAGCCGTTGCAGTTGTTGCACATCGTCTTCTCAGAACCGGGCTCACTTCGTGATCCCTGGCAGCGCTCGCAGACGTCGATGCGCTGGATGTCGATTTCCCTCTCGACCCCGAAGACGGCCTCTTCGAAGGTGATGGTCAGCCTCGTCTGGAGGTCGTTTCCGCGCCGGGGTGCATTGGCAGACGTTCGTGTCTGGCTGCCGAATCCACTGCCGAAGAACGCGTCGAAGATGTCTCCGAATCCGCTGAAGTTGTCGAATCCGTCGAATCCCCTTCCGCCGTTCGCTCCAACAGCCGCGTGACCAAAACGATCGTAGTCCGCCCGCTTCTTCGCGTCGGAGAGTACCTGGTATGCCTCGTTGACCTCCTTGAAGCGCGCCTCTGCCCCCTCGCTCCGATTGCGGTCAGGGTGGAACTCTAGCGCCAGCTTTCGGAAAGCCTTCTTGATGTCCTCCTCGGAGGCGTCACGGGCTATGCTAAGTACGTCGTAATAGTCGCGCTTGCTGGTTGTCATAGGCAGAACTCGACAGGACTCGTGTTGCGTGGTTTCGGAACCGGAATCAAATGGGCCCGAATTCGGGGCACATGTAACCGCCATTATATTATCCATAGTCACATTCGACAAGTGGCGAGCTATTTCCTTGAGAAATCCTCATATTATGAGTTTACATCGCGCCTCAGGTCATATCAGTGCGATTACTGTCTAAGAGAGGTTTCATGACCTGCCGGGACGGATGGCAAGCGTTCAAGCGTCTCCGCTTCGCTTATAATGGGCGCTGCTATCCGACCAGTTGAGCGCACACTTACACATGCAAGTAATCGAGACCGTCGCCGACTTCAGGGCCATCGAGCGCACCTGCCCCCGCCCGCTTGGGCTCGTTCCCACTATGGGATATCTTCACGAGGGACACCTGTCCCTGGTGAGACAGGCACGCGCGGACAATGCCACGGCCGCGGCCAGCATCTTCGTAAACCCGACCCAGTTCGGCGAAAACGAGGATCTGTCCACCTACCCGCGCGACATGGATGGCGACCTCGACAAGCTCAAACGCGAAGGCGTCGACCTGGTATTCGCTCCACCGGCCTCCGAAGTGTACCCGCCCGGATTCGATACGAGCATCGATGTCGGAGCCATCGCCAGCAGGCTGGAGGGGGCGCATCGTCCCGGACACTTCACTGGCGTCGCGACCGTCGTGTGCAAGCTGCTGACGATCGTGAGGCCGGACAACGTCTACTTCGGACAGAAGGACGCCCAGCAGTGCCTCGTCGTCAAGCGTCTGAACGCCGACCTGAACCTCGGAGCCAACGTCGTGGTGATGCCGACAGTGCGCGACGCCGATGGGCTCGCGCTCTCGAGCCGTAATGCATACTTGGCCGCTGAAGACCGGCAGTCGGCGCTGGCGCTGTCGAGGGCGCTCCGGTTCGCTGAGACGATGTGCGAGGAGGGAGTCCGAGACGCGGCGACGCTCCGCAGCCAGATTACGATGATACTGAATACGGTGCCCAACGCCTCGATCGACTACATATCTATCGCAGACGCCGAGACGCTGGAAGAGTTGACCATCATCGACCGGCCTGCACTGGTATCCCTGGCCGTACACATAGGCAGGGTGAGGTTGATCGACAACGTGGTCCTGACGCCTTAACCCAATCGGCAAAGGCCAAGCCGAATGAATTTTCCCATAATCAAGAGTGTAAGTACCGAGGCCTCAGACAGGCATAATAGTTTAGACTTAAGTGGCCGAGTTTTCCGACATCGCAAGAGATCGTGAGGAATGCTCGCGCTTTAGTGTTTGACGGCACAAGGGAGTTGAGAAGGCAACGGTAGATGAGCTTAGACCCGAATAGGGTGGATACTTCCGCGGAGACCGACGGGGCGCATGGGACCCATATCGAGTCTTCTCACATACCCCCACGCAGTGCCGGAATCCTCAGAGCCCAGGCGGAAAGTTCCTACATTACCAGGGTCATCCGCCTGCCAGTCCAGAGGTACATCCACACAGAGTCGATAAGCGGCCTGGTACTTATTGCAGCGACAGTAATCGCGCTCGTGTGGGCGAACTCCCCCTGGTACGAGTACTATCGTGCCTTCCTGAAGACCCATCTGATGATCGATGTCGCGCTGTTCAGCATCGACATGTCGATACAGCACTGGATCAACGACGGCCTGATGGCGATATTCTTCTTCGTTGTCGGGCTGGAGATCAAAAGAGAAGCGATGTTCGGTCAGTTCTCAACGCTGAGAGGGGCCGCGCTGCCTGCTGTAGCCGCCGTTGGAGGGATGGTCGTTCCCGCCGCCATCTACCTCGCGTTCAATTTGGGCGAGGACGGTATGCGGGGCTGGGGAATACCGATGGCTACCGACATAGCCTTCGCCCTGGGCGTACTCGCGCTGCTGGGCAGGCGCGTCCCCATGTCGCTCAGGGTATTCCTGCTCGGTCTCGCAGTAGCAGACGACCTCGGGGCGATCCTCGTAATTGCAGTCGCCTACACCGAGTCCATTTCATTCATGCATCTGGGGATGGTCGCTGGGCTGATTGTACTCATGGTTATCGTGAATCGGATCGGTTTCAGCCACGCGGCAATTACCGCAGTGATTGGGATCCTGATCTGGGTGGCGATGCTCAAGTCGGGTGTGCATGCAACCATCGCAGGGGTGATCTTCGGTCTCCTCATGTCCGCTCGTCCCCAACTTGGAGCGAGAGAATTCGCAGAAAGGTCAGTGTTGCTGATCAGAGACTACAGACGGGCGATTTCCGCTGGCGACACCGAGCGCTCGAAAGTCATGCTCGGCGAGATGGAGGAACTGTCCCAGGGCACTGAATCTCCCCTGGAGAGGCTGGAGAGGCTGGCACACCCCTGGGCCAGCTATGTCATCCTTCCCATTTTCGCATTCGCCAACGCAGGGCTGCACCTGTCTGGCGTAGACCTTGGCAGTCTGTTTACAAGCGATGTCACCGTTGGAGTTATGCTTGGCCTTCTGGTCGGCAAGGTGGTGGGAATCACCCTGTTCCCTTGGTTGGCGTCCAGGTTCGGAATAGTGGAGCTCCCCCGATACGTGACGTGGACACACGTGATCGGCACCGGTTTCCTTGGAGGAATCGGATTCACGATGGCCATATTCATCACAGGTCTCGCCTTTTCCGATCCGGAACTGGTCCTGGGCGCCACGGCCGGCATCATGTGTGCCTCGGCTGCCGCCGGACTGGTGGGCTACTCCCTGTTGAGGATATCCAGCCATCGCTGGTAGGGACAGCCCGTCAAGGGGCTGTTCAGTTCGCAGCGGGTCCTTGACGAAGTAGCCGACCCTCGCTCACTTCGTCCGGCTCTCCAGGTAGAGCGGAGCGAGCATCCCGTCGACTGGCACGAAGTCGTCGGTCAGCACCACCTTGGGCTCGTCCGCGAACCACGACGCGAACGTGTCCTCAGGCATGAACTGGGTCACCGGGGTTATTCTACCCTCGAACATGTTGTCATCTGAAATATTATTTCTGAATTTATTGACTCTCATTTAAGGCAGTGATACGGTTTGACCGATCCCAGCAGGAGAATTCGCTTGAGTTCGGGGTGAATCAAGGAGGGCGTACAAACAGACAGGGTCAACATAGATGGGACGACATAGTGAGGAGGAGGAAAATCCTATGGGAGCGAATAGTGTACGACGTGTGGTATGGATTGCGATGGCGCTGATTGTCGTTCTGGCTTTGGCCTGTACTTCCGACGAACCCGAAGAGGAGCCTGCGGCACAGGCTCCGGCCGCCGCACCAGCGCCCCAGGCGACTGCTGCCCCTGCGCCTGCGCCGGCCACAGCTCCTGAGCCTACCATGATGGAAGGTCCGGAAGGCCACCTGCGTATAGCTCAGCAACGTATTGGACTTCCACAGTTCTACCCATCGCAGCTTACCTGGCCCAACGAGAGCAACCGCTGGGCATTTGGCGTCCACGAACCACCTGCGGTGATGACCCCGGACGGAAACAACGAGCCCCGCCTATATAAGGGCTGGGAAGTTGGCGACGAGGGAATAACTGTTGAGCTGCGAGAGGGCCTGCAAT
>JAGWBK010000068.1:0-311 GCA_021295915.1 Dehalococcoidia bacterium | reverse complement strand
GTAAGTTCGTCAACATCGCCTTCACGAGGCTGCACTGGGACCAATGGGAGGTCAAGGACAACTATACAGTGTTCATCCCCTGGAAGGACCCGGCACCACTGTTCTACCTCTATTGGAGGAACTTCACGGCTGCGGCTCCGACCGTGTTCAACACGTTCTCCAAGAAGTACCTCGAGCAGGAGGGGGAGACCCCGGAGTTAGATGTCGGCACCGGCCCGTTTGAGATGATGGAATTCGCCACTGAAGACAAGGTCGAACTGGAGGCCGTACGTGACCACTGGCGTTCGACGGCGCACTTCGACCAGTTGTCA
>JAGWBK010000067.1 GCA_021295915.1 Dehalococcoidia bacterium | reverse complement strand
CCTGAGGATCATCTACCATACTGATACCTGAAAACACACAATACCTACCCCTGTCAGCCCATCAAGGGTGAGGGCTGGGGTGAGGGCGAATCCTACGCCTTCAAACCAATCCAGCCTCGGACGAATCAGAAAGGAAAAGCAAAATGAAAGTAGGCGTCAACCTCATCAACTTTGGCCCCGGAGCCAACCCTGACTCCCTGACCCGAACGGTCAACCTTGTCGAGACGATGGGCTACCACCTCATCATGAGCTCCGACCACATCGCCATCACCCTCGACGTCAGCTCCAGGTATCCTGCTCCGTTCTACGAGCCGCTGACGACCCTCGGTTGGCTGGCCGCAACCACGCAGTCGATGGAGATCGGCACGACCGTCGCCATCTTGCCGTACCGCAGTCCTCTCGAGATCGCGAGGGCTGGCGCAAACGTCGACCAGCTCAGCGGAGGCAGGTTCATTCTCGGCGTCGGAGTCGGCTGGGCCGAGCAGGAGTTCGGCGTGCTCGGAGTCCCGTTCCGACAGCGCGGCGCCATCACAGACGACTACCTTGCCGCCATCAAAGAGCTGTGGACTCAGGACGTCGCATCATACGAGGGCCGATACGTTTCGTTCACCGACCTCAGTACTGCCCCGCGTCCGATCCGGGATCCTCACCCGCCCATCTGGGTAGGAGGAGCAAGCGATGGCGCGCTGCGTCGCACGGTGCGCTATGGCGACGCCTGGCACCCGATCAGGATACGAGTGTCCGACTTCAAAGAGACTGACATACCCCGGTTACAGCAGATGGCCGACCGCGAGCAGATGCCCATGCCCGCGCTCTGTCCAAGAATACGTCTGCGCATCACTGACTCGCCTATGCCTGACGACCAGCGCCTCGCAGGTGAGGGCAGCCTCGACCAGATAAGGGCCGACCTCGAAGGCCTGCAGTCCCTCGGCTGCACCCATGTCCTCCTCGACACTTACTACGAAGACGTCGAGGCCACAACTCACCACGAGACCGCCTGGCGAATGCTGGCCACAATGGCCGAAAAAGCGGTAGACCTGAAGAATGAGACAGTGCGGTGAATTCTAATGTCGACACTCTTCCTTGAAGCTTTCGGGAAGATGTCCGGCCCACCGACCATCGATGCCGAAGAAGAAGACCTCTACAGCGTCTTCCGGACGCGGTCTGAACTGATGGGCTGGGGCGCGCCCTCGACCGATGGGCGTCCGCTGCTTTGGCTGATGGAAGAGGCAGAGATAACCACCGACGCTGACTCAGACCGCATCGGATTCGTGCAGGTCGGACTGAGGGTTGGACCACTAGAGCCGAGCGAGCTACCGCCACCGCCGCGCCAAGGGTGGTCATATTCTCCCCTGGGGATGGATCGGAAGAGCTCAGACCCTGTCCTGGTCTTACCGCCATTGGTCCAGTGCTTCGGCGACTCGCTCTCCCGCTTCGGCGACATCGACATATCCTGCATCCAGGTGGCAGCCATGCGTCTGGAGACTGATCCAACGCCCCGCCTCGGCCACTTGGGATCAATGCTCAACTGGTTCAATACGAACCTGAGAGAGCGAGCCGATGCGTTAGTGTCCTTCGACCATCGGTTACTCAATGACACTGACGCTTCCGAGCTCGTCGGCAACCTTCATAGGCGGAACACCGGGTCGTTCGAATTCAGGTCGACCGTGGACGTTCGGACGAAGAGCCATCCTGGCTCGACCGCCGCGAAGCATCACCTTTTGGGGTGTCAGTCACGATGCCCGAGTGGACGCCGAGCGCAGCCGGATGGGTACTCGCCAGCGTCATAGACGCAGCCCGCACCATCGGGCCAGACGCAGACAGCTTCGCCGTGCGGAATACACGGCTTCCTGCTGCCCACAAGCTGGCCACCGGTCTGTAGAAGCAGTTACTCTGTCATTCCCGCGAATTCGGGAAACCAATGGTGGGGCTCACAGCTAGGCAGCCCAGGGCGCCCCCTACAACTGGATTGTCGCACTCTCAACTTCTCCCGAAGCGCCAAGTTGTGCTCTCCGTGGAATCTTAAGTCGTTGACAGTCAGCAGAGTGGTTCATATCCTTTGACCATTCGGGAGTGCGGTGATGTGAATGAAAGAGGACTCGCTCACATTGGGGCCTGACCCATGTCACCCAGTCACACTTGTGAAGGAGAAACCTCGAAACTGGACGTTGAAGTCTCAGCCAACCTGAAGAGTCTTGGACTCGGCCTTCAAGTCCCATGACGATGGCCCTGGACCTTTCGCCGCTGGAAGCTGCAGTGATGCAGCTCGAAGAGGCGCTGGAGATACACGACTCTGAACTTGCTTTGAGCGACCCGAGACTCAAGAGGCATCTGAGAGCCGCAGTAATCCAGGCTTTCGAGTTTACTTACGAGCTATCCTTCAGGATGCTGAGGCGCTACTTGGAACTCGCATCTCCCAATCCGGCGGAGATAGACGGCTTGGTCTTCAACGAGATCATCAGGGAATCATATCGTCAAGCGCTGGTCCGCTCAGAGCTCCCTGTGTGGCGCGAGTACCGGAGGAACCGCGGCACGACAAGTCTCACGGACAATGAGGAGAAGGCTCAGGAGGTGTTCGAAAGCGTGCCGGACTTCCTTCAGGATGCACGTTACTTGCTGAATCGACTTCGAGAGAGGAGCGAGGCCCTTGACGACCCCTCCAATTGACATTCGGCCTGATCACTTGGAGATAGTCCAGGACATTCTTCGTGAGCATCTGGCACCAGATGTGAAGGTGTGGGTGTTCGGCAGTCGGGCTAGTTGGGCCACCAAACGTTCTTCTGACCTCGATCTGGCGCTTGAAAGTGCAGACAAGATCGACCGTAAGGTTAGGGGAGCCTTGGAAGACGCCTTTGAGGACTCTGATCTTCCGCACACAGTGGACATTGTGGACATGAACCGTGTCAGCGATAAATTCAGGCGAATCGTGGAGATGCGACGAACCCGCTTGACCTGGTCATCAGACGTCAAGGTCTAACTCTGCGCGACGTTGCTTATGAGGGCTGCGGGGACCCTGATTCCGCACCACGGCGACGCCGATAAGCTCGACTTCAACCCCAACGCCCGCCACTACTGACCGTTCTTCACTCCAATGGCGTGCCCCCTTGCAAGGGACAGGTAGGCGTCGGGGTGCTTTGCCCACTCTCGGATGCCGTTGACCATCGACTTCAACTCGGCGTCTGTGGTGATGCCCAGCTCGATGGACTCCTGGAACAGTGGGATGTTCTCTATCCACGAAATGTATGTCTCAGCCGACGCGCTTGCGGCACTCTGTCCCAGCAGTTGGGACATATTGGTCTGGAACTCGACGACGTCGAATCCGGCCTCGCGCATGTGGGCACTCAGGAAACGCCCCCAGTTCAACGACCCGCCGATGCGGTTGAAGCCGCCCTCGAACAGCTTGAAGAACCTGCTCAACTCAGGACACTCTGGCACGATGAACGGGAACGACCAGTCGGTGCGGATGACCGCTCCGATGCCGCCAAGCTTCGTGACCCTGAGTACTTCCCTCAGTGCACGAACGGGATCTGACAGGTGCTCGATCACCGCGCTGGAGAATACGACGTCGAACTCACCGTCCTCGAAAGACAGATCGTAGATGTCCCCGACCTGGAACTCGAGGTTGTCCGGCCCTCCGTCAGACTTGAGCTGATTGGCCTGGTCAATCATAGTTGGTTCGATGTCGATGCCCACGACTCGCCCCGGCGCGACGATCTCCGCGAAACCGAGTGTTAGCGGGCCCGGACCGCAGCCGCAATCCAGCAGGCTCATTCCTTCCGACAGGCGCGGCACCAGGAAGTCGGCGACCTGGACCGCGTCGCGGTTAGTGTAGCTCCGCTGAATGGTTGCCGAATCGTAGCCATAGAATGGCCTGCCCCCGAACTGCGGTACGTCTGTCGTCATAATTGTGCTCCCATTGCCGTTTCACAGCTTCTCGTAAACTTGAATGCGGTGTCTGTTGGACTCGGTCACGTACAGCCGACCCAGCCGGTCGAGCTTAACCGATATCGGGCCCCAGAAGTAGGGTTCGACCCTCGCGGACTCGCCGTGCGGCGTCGTCACGTTGGGAGCCGGTGTCACCATGATGTTGGCCTTCTGGCGCGCCTCCCACTCGTCCGAGTTGGCCGAGTAGAAGTCCATGGCCCACTTGGACAGTGTCGCCTGGCCCCTGAGCTTCTCGAGGAACTCGCCGTCGGGACCCAGCACCTGTACGCGCTCGTTGCCCCAGTCGGCAACGTAGATCAACCCCTCGCCATCGACAGCCACGCTGGACGGTCTATGGAACTGCCCGTCGCCGTCACCGGACTCGCCGAACGCCGCCATGAACTCGCCGTCTGGCGTGAACTTCTGGATGCGGTCGTTCCGCCAGTCGGCCACATAGATGTCGCCCTGCCCATCGACGGTGACTCCCCACGGCATGTTGAACTCACCAGACCCGTTCCCCGGACTGCCGAAGCTCGACACGAACTCACCGCCCCTGGTGAACTTCTGGCTCCGACTGTTGAATGCGTCGCTGACCAAGACGTCGCCGGATGCGTTGAGCGCGATGCCGGAAGGCCCGTCGAGCTGCCCGTCTCCCGATCCGTGGTCGCCCCAGTGCCTGATGTAGCCGCCGTCCCTGTCGAACACCGTTATGCGGTGGTTGTGCTCGTCGACGAGGTACAGGTTGTCGTCCGGGTCGAATACCACGGATGTAGGCCAAACGAATTGGCCGGGATCTGAGCCGTATGATCCGAAGTGACCGTAGTAATTGCTCTCAAGGTCGCAGATGCCGATTCGGATGCCATATGGCTGAAGCGCATTCGTGCGGTTCACGACGTAGATCCGGTCGTCGCTGGAGAAAGCGATGTCCACCGGGTTGCTGAACCCGCGTCCTTCCATCGCCACGATCCCAATCGTGCGGTCGTACGTAAGTACCTGTCGAGCCACCATTTCCCAGCCGACCTCCTAAACCTCAAGGTATCGAAACACATCCCGCTCCGCAACGGCACTGAGTTGACATCGACCACGCCCAAGTGTTCAGCTTGGCAACCTAGTACCGAACGAGGTGTGACCCCATGCGCGTTGGATTCATTGGCACCGGGAGCATAGGCAGGCCCATGGCGAGCCAGGTCCTGGCCGCGGGCTTCTCACTGGTAGTCCACGACATAGCCCAGGATGCAGCGACCCTGCTGCTCGAAGCCGGAGCTGAGTGGGCCGACTCGCCAAAGGCCGTCGCCGAGCTGTGCGAGATCGTGTGCACCTGCCTTCCTGGGCCGCCTGAGTTCCAGCAGGTGGTCTACGGTGAGGACGGCGTCCTGGAAGGAATCTCCGAGGGCTCAGTTTTCGTCGACCACACTACCAACTCGCCCGAACTGGTACGGGACACACACCGGAGGTTGGAGAGGGCAGGGGTGGCGATGCTCGACGCGCCCGTGAGCGGCGGCGCAGAGGGAGCCAGGACGCGCGACCTCACCATACTGGTCGGCGGCGACAGCAACACGCTCGAACGCTGCAGACCGGTGCTGGACGCGATCGCCAAGACCGTCATGCACGTTGGCGATATCGGCGCCGGCTGCGTGTGCAAGATCGCGCACAACTGCGCCGGGTTCTCTCTGGACATGGCGACGGTTGAGTGTCTGACGATGGGTGTGCGAGCCGGTGTGGATCCCGCGGTGCTGCTCGAGGTGTTCCAGAAGTGCGCCATTGGCCGGAACTTCAACATCCACACCCGGCTGCCGGATACGCTGTTCAGCGGCGACTTCGAGCCGCGCTTCGCGCTGAAGACCGCCATGAAGGACATGCGGCTCGCCACGGAGCTTGCCGAACACTACGGCGTTCCGATGAACCTGACTACGGTCTGCCAGGCTGAGATGGAGGAGGCCATGACGCGAGGGTGGGACGGGCTCGATAGCTCAGCGTTCCTCAGACTCCAGGAGGAGAGGTCGGGAGTGCAACTCCGGCTGGTGTGACGTTCCCTCTGGGAGCGCGGGCGTCCCGCCCGCATATCAGGCCAGCTGGAACTCTCGCGTCGAACCGATCAGCCGCAGCGTCTCGGCGACCCTCGTTGTGAGGTTGTCTTGCTCGTACCCCTCTGACGATGCCACAAGGGTCGCTCGCGTCTCGTCAGAGACCGTGATTGGGCCGAGCAGGTCCAGACAGGAGTCTACCAGCTTCTCAGAGTCGATCTGAGACTGCTGCTCCGAGCCGAGCCTGTTCGCAATTTCCCTGACACCGGGCGAGTCGGGATTGCCAAGATACTGTGAGGCGAAGTTGACTCTCTCGACGAGCGATCCGCTGTCGATCCACTCGGCTCCCTCGTGCCAACCCTCGACGTTGGGCGGGTTCATGAGCTCCTGTCCCATGTAGTTGGTGGCGAGGCCAACCTGGAACATCTCTACCGTGGGACGAGGGAACGGTCGGGCGGTACGCAGCGTTCCGGCGACAAGCTCTGCTGGGCTCTTCACCCTGCGGAACCTGACAGCCTCGGACTTGAAGTGGTCGGAGTTGAACATGTCCCTCAGGACCGCCATGATCTCGTAGCCGGAGTCGAAGTAGGTCTGGGACATGTGCTCGATCAGCGCTTCGCCGTCATCGTCGACGTCGTCGGCGACGAAGAACTGGTACAGCCGCGTGCAGACGAACCGGGCCGTGGCGGGCTGCCGGACTATGATGTCGATTACGTCTTCGCCGTCGAACGGGCCGCTCTCGCCAAGGAATGTCTTTTCGGAGAAGTCGTGGTCGTCGGGCCTGAACTCGAACTGGCAGGCGACACGGCTGTACGGCCATATCGACGCCTTCATGGCTCGAAGCGCCATGTACTCGGCGTTCTCGAATGTCCAGCCGGTGAAGGCACGGGCAGCTTCCTTGATGTCCTGCTCGGAGTAGTTGCCGATGCCCATGGAGAAGAGCTCGAGCAGTTCGCGGCCGTAGTTCTCGTTGACGGCGTCCCTGTGGTTGTCGTGGTTGTCGAGCCAGTGCAGCATCGCGGGGTCCCTGGAGACCTGGACCAGGAGCGTGCTGAAGCTGCTGAGACCGTACTTCCGGAAGGTCTCGATCTGGCTCACCATGGTCTGGACGTTGTTGACCTTGCGCTCGCCGGTGGCGAACAGGCTGTGCCAGAAGAGCGCAATCTTTTCCTGCAGAGGGCTCGTGGTGGTCATCATGCGGTACATCCAGTTGGCGACAGCGACTTCTACTACGCGCAGCTCGGACTGGTCGACGTGGTACCGCCTGATGATGTCGTCAGGCATGTACGAGGCCGTGGACGTATCCAGCAGGGCGTCCACGGTGTTCTCGTAGCCGTCTGCTATTGCCGACTCCAGCTCGTCGCGTGTCGCGCCAAAGCCGGCGCGGCGCATCAGATGAGCCATCAGGTGTACGTCTGCGCTGCTCATGTCACCGCCTCCATCCCTGCCAAGGAACGTGTCGCCCGGTCGAAGGTAACCGTTCCAAGAGATGCCCCACTACCCCTGGATTCCCACTCCCCGTTTTAATGGGGACATGCTCCGTGAGAATGACGGAAAGGGTTCCCTGCGAGATGCAGGGAGACCCCTTCACTATAGGTAACTGAACCTAGATCAGGCTATGCCCAGCTCTTCTCTTAGTGTGTTGATTGTCTCGAGGCGACCGCGTGTGGGCCTTCGCTCGCGCAGGCCGATCGGTGCGTTCTCGACTTCGGGGGTAACCTTGATCGCGACGAACACGGGGCCGGTCTCCTGAAGGATCTCGCCTACGCTCGTGCTAAACTCTTCGAGGTCGTCGAAGTTGTATGTGGAGGCGTAGCCAGCTCCCGCGGCCATTGCTGCGTAGTCGATGTCCTGCGAGTTCGGCACGGGCTGGCCGCCGGTGGTGGCGTAGCACTCGTTGTCCAGCAGGAAGTGGAAGAAGTTCCCAGGCTTCATGCCGGCTATGGAGGCAATGGCGCCGAGGTTCATCAGGAGCGAACCTTCAGCGTCGAACAGCACGATTTTCTCGTCGGGCAATCCCAGTGCGAGTCCGAGCGCTGCGGACGTCGTCTGGCCCATCGCGCCACCGAGCGACACGTCACGCCGCTCGTTTTCGGTGAAATCCATCCAGTGGCGTCCTGCGGTGCCGGTGGCTGAGACTATCGCGTCTCCCCGGTGCTCCTGGAATGCCTTGAATACATCTTTTGGGTCAATCAATGTGTGGACTCCTAAGTTCAGTTATCAGTCGTTTCCTGACTCCCGATCGCGGGAGGTCGGTGGGTGGTGAGTGGCGCCGGTCGCTTGGAATCCAAGCGTTTTCACCCTCACCCCAACCCTCTCCCTGAGGGAAGAGGGGGTTTTGCTCTGCTCCTACCTCAGAAACCTACCTGTTGAAGCCGTGGTACTCGTCGCCGATCAGGATGGCAACCGGGCCACTTGTGGCCCTGGCCTCTTCGAAGGCGGTGGAAATGCGGTCTCCGTCTTCGTTCTGCTCAACCAGGTAGTAGTTGATGCCGAATGCGGTGAGGAACGGCTCGGTGTACTTGGCGACCGAGTCGGTGATGACGCCGCGCCTGTTCCAGCCGCGATAGCCGATGACCATGACCAGCGGGAAGCCCGCATCGATAGCCATGCCGCGAATGGAGTCGCCTGACTCAAGCATTCCGGTGTTCTGTACCAGCACCACCGGCACCTTGCCGGCGATATGCCTCGCCCTCTCGGGAGACCGGGACTACTGTCAGCCAGTCCTGTTCCGCCATAAGCTCGTACAGGTAGTTGGTCTCAGAGTCCGGGATCGTTACGACGTGTGTCACGCCGTTCTTCTTGAACTCCTCGACCATCGTCTCAGGTCTGAGAATTGCTGCTTGTTGTTGAACCACTGTTTCGCCCTCCGCTGCTTTTGATTGCTTCTGTCGTCCCTGAGTCAGGACGACGCTATTATATCCATATCTGTCTGATTTCGCAGATTCTCAATCGAGTTCGCCCAGCTACCTGAGCTAGCTGTTCTTTACGAAGTCGGCGAGGCGCTCTCCGATCATCATGGTGGTGACGTTGGTGTTGGCGCGGACGGTGTCGGGCATGACCGAGGCGTCTGCGACTCGGAGGCCTTCTATGCCGTATACACGCAGGTTCTGGTCCACGACCGCGAGAGGGTCTGATGCTGGGCCCATCTTGCAGGTGCTCGTGAGGTGCTGTCCGGTGGTGACTTCTCTCAGCATCCATTGATCGAGCGCGTCGTCGGACTCAAGGTCTGAGTCCAGCGGCTCCAGGCGTTCGTCGACCATCTCTGCAAGGTCGGGATACTTGAATACGTCGACGGCCAGCCTTACGACCTCCCTCATCCGCCTGCGGTCTTCGGGGTCCTCGAGCAGGTGGTAGTCGAGGAACGGCTGTACGTTCGGGTCCGTTGACGTGAGTGTGATGCGCCCCTTACTCGCCGCCAGGTAGATCGAACCGGTTATCCTGATTCCGAGAGGCTCCATCCGTTCTCCGCCCCGGTTTATTCGCTCGGATGCGAATGACTGCATCCACATCATCATGTCGTTTGGCCGTGATGAGCCTGTGGCGGTGTAGCGGAGTCCTACCTGTATTCGAGGGGCAAGGCCGTCAAGCTCGACGCCCTCTTTCACGCTTGCGGTGATGAAGATCAGGGGATGGTCGCTGAAGTTCCTGCCGACGCCCTGGAGGTCGTGTACGACTGGAATGTCGAACTCTCTCAGGTGTTCCGCGGGACCCACGCCGGAGAGCATGAGAAGCTGCGGGTTGGCAATTGTGCCGCTGCTCAGGACTATCTCATCGGCCTCAACGACGAACTTCTCGCCGCCGCTCTCGACCTCGACTCCGGTGACTCTCTTGCCGTCGAACAGGAGCCGGTGCGCCATGCAGTTGGCCCTGATGGTGAGGTTCAGCCGGTGCCGCGCCTGGCTGAGATAGCCGAGACTGGTGCTCCAGCGAATGCCGTCTGGGTTGTTGCATGGGATCGGCCCAACGCCGTAGGCATCAGGCTGGTTGAAGTCGGCTACGTCGGGGAAGCCGGCGTCGATGCAGGCGTTGTAGAAGCCAGTCTGGGCGGGCAGCCACGTATCGGGCTTGAACCTGTGGCAGATGATCGGGCCTTCGGTGCCGTGGAAGTCGTCGTGGAAGTCGGTGTCGGTCTCCAGGTTTCTGAAGAACGGCAGCACGTTTTCGAACTTCCATTCGTCGTTACCGTATTTGGCCCAGTCTTCGAAGTCGTGTGTCTGGCCCCGCAGGAAGACCTGGCCGTTGATAGCGCTGGTGCCCCCGGTGACCTTGCCCCTGGGGACCAGCATCGGCTCAGCGACGTCGTTGCCCTTGCCCATGAACTGCCAGTTGTGCTCGTCGCTGACCATTATGTCGGTGCCGGTGGCGTAGCCGACCTTGAGCTCCTCGGGCAGAGTCTCGAAGTCGGGATAGTCTGGACCGGCCTCCAGCAGCAGCACCGAGCGTTCGGGGTCTTCGGACAGGCGGGAAGCCGCTGCTGCGCCAGCAGAACCCGCGCCAACTACGATGACGTCGTACTTCACTGTTTCCTCCCGACTCAGAATGGTGAATTACGAATAGAGAATTTGGAATAACCCCGTCCGCGACTCCCATTTACCATTATTCAGTTCAGGTGTGAGAGCATCGGCATGACCTCGTCGGCGAGGAGCCTCATAGAGTTGAGCCACTGCTCCCTAGGCCGCCACTCGTGGCCCATCGCGACCAGCACGCCGAAGCCGCCGACCTCGTTGAACATCTCCTCGATCTGGGCCGCGACATCCTCCGGGCCGCCGACGATCCACAGCGCGTCGATCAGGTACTCAGGGGTGACGTCCTCGTCTGACATGTCTGGGTCGATCTTCATGCGGTCGAGGTTCTTCGACCTGGACATCAGCGGGTGCCAGTAGTGCCTGTAGTCGCGCGCCAGCACGCCATCCAGCGCCTGCTGACGGGCTGTCTCGGTGTCGTCGGCAACGTAGATCTCCTTCGTGATCCTCCACTCGCCCCGGTCGGCTGCGCGTCCGGCCCTTCTGGCTCCTTCTTCGACCGAGTCCCAGTGGGTCGCGACGATGGAGGTTGGGACGAGGTTCGTGCTCATCGGTATCCAGCCGCGTTCGCCAGCCATGATGAGGGTGTCAGACCTCGGAGAGACGCCGGCCACGGCGATCCTCGGGTGAGGCTTGGTATAGGGCGTCATGTGGAACGCAAGACCGATATCGTCCACGCGCTCAGGTATCTTGAACGACCAACCGTCGCCTTCGTAAGTGCCGGGCCTGGGGTCGTCCCAGACCTTCAGGATCACCTCGAGCGCCTCCCTGGTATAGGAGCGACGGTCGTCGGTCTCAGGGTCGAAGCCGAACATCTCGTAGTCGCCGGGCGTTGAGCTGGAGCCGATGCCCCAATAGAAGCGGCCCTTCGCCATATGGTCGAGCTGCGCCACGCGGTGGGCGAGCATCATCGGGTTGTGATTGGGCATACAGTTGACGCCCGTGCCGAGGATGATGTTCTCGGTCATTCCCAGGGCCTGAGCGATCAGTAGATCGGGACTGGGGATGTTCTCCCACTCGAACGTGAAGTGCTCGCCAATCCATGCCTCGTGATAGCCGAGCCGGTCGAGCGTGACTATCTGGTCGAGGTCGTCGGCCAGGGTCTGAGTGACGTTCGACCCCGGAGGGTGAAGCGGCATTGTGAAGTAACCGAGTTTCATGGCTGGCTCCGTGGAATTGTGAATAGTGAATGGTGAATGCCGAGTTGAATGATTTGACGATTCTCTATTCGTAATTCACCATTCTGGATTTTCCTATACTCTCGTCCTGAACTCCGAGTTCAGAGAGACCAGGCCACGGTGAATCTCGCTGACGGTACGGCAACCGGCGTAGGCCAGGGCCCTGTCGAACTCGGCTCGCATGATCTCCAGCATCTGCTCCACACCCGACTGGCCTCCGTTGGCCAGACCCCAGAACAGGGGCCTTCCAACGAAGACGCCCCGCGCTCCGAGCGCGATTGCCTTTAGCACATCCAGCCCGCGTCGGACGCCGGAGTCGAGGTAGACTTCGAGATTGTCGCCAACGGCGTCGGCGATCTCAGGGAGGGTCTCGATGCTTGCACGGGTGCCGTCGATCTGACGGCCGCCGTGGTTGGAGACAACAATGCCGTCGGCGCCGTACTCGGCACACATCACGGCGTCCTCGATCGTCCTGATTCCCTTGACGACCAGCGGGAGGCCGGTGAGGTCCCTGAGCCAGTCGAGTCGGTCCCATGTGAGACCGGTGTAGCCGGGAGGAGTCCAGTCGGCCATGTCCGGGATTCCGACTTCGCGCCGCTCTACCAGGTCCATGCGGTCACGCAGGCTGCCCCAGTAGAGTCCAGGTGTACGGGCGTGCGCGTTGCGAAGGTCTCGCTCCTTGGGACTCGGCGTTGGGGTGTCGATTGTCAGGACTACGGCCTTGTACCCAGCCGCCTTGGCACGTGTTACGAGAAGCTCCGTGACCTCATCGTCGAAGTGATATAGCTGGAACCAGAGTGGGCCCGTTGCCACCTCGGCGACCTCTTCTATTGAATAGCCCGACCCTGTCGGGAGCGTGTACAGCGTGCCCATCGCACCCGCGCCCGCGGCGGTGGCGCGCTCGCCGTCGGGATGGACGTCGCGCTGGCTGCCAGCCGGAGCGATCATCACAGGGAAGTCGATCTTTTCGCCCAGTACCTCAGTAGAGAGATCCCTATTGCCCACGTCGACTAGAAATCTCGGGTTGACGGTGATGTCCTCGAACGCCGTCCGGTTTCTCCTGACGGTGATCTCATCGGCGGCGCCTGCGTCCACAAACTCCCACTTGTTGAAAGGCATCACCTGTTTGGCTATTGCCTCAAGGTCGAAAAGCGATATCGCGTTCATGTCCCGTTAACCTCCCTGCAATTGGCTTCCAGCATAGTGAACTTTTCTTGGGCGAATTGCAAGGTGTTTTTTCAGGAATTGTGAATTGGGAAATGGAGTGGCGGTTGGTGCAGTTTAGCTCTGTGCTAGGATGGGATCATCGGTGGCGGCTCCGACTACCAAGTCAGGTCAGCTCCGGGGGGAATTGCAGGCAGGTCCATGATAGGCGAACGTCAGAGACCTTTCTTTATAGACGCTGGGTTGTCACCACAGCTTGTGGACGATTTGCGTCGTCTCAATCCGTGGTGGGAAGACGCCCCCATGCCGCCACAGCCGGAGATGCGCCGTCATCTAGTGGGGCAGGTACGCCGAAGGTTGGAGGCAGGCCTAGCCCCAATCGTTGTCGTGCGAGGGCCACGTCAAGTAGGAAAGACGACGGCACAGTATCAGATCATCTCTGACCTGCTAGATGAAGGCGTGCCGCCCACGAGCATACTGCGAGTCCAGTTTGACGAATTGGAATCTCTGAAGGGGTTGAAGGAGCCAATACTTCGTATCTCGGATTGGTTCGAGCGTCAAATCACGGCGGGGCCCTTCAACGCACTGGCGAGGGATGGACAACCAGCGTATCTCTTCTTCGATGAAGTACAGAATCTTGATCGCTGGAGTTCCCAACTAAAGTTCCTGGTTGACAACTCAGCTGTAAAGGTTGTCGTAACAGGGAGTTCAGCTCTTCGGATAGAAAGAGGTCGGGATAGTCTTGCCGGCCGTATCAGTACAGTCGAAGCTGGAGTCCTGTCACTTACTGAGATTGGCGCACTGCGAGAGTTGGGCCCTCCTGAACCATTTCTGCCCGATAACGGGCTGAGTCCACTCATAGAGAAAGACTTCTGGTCGGAACTGGCTGCCTATGGGCGGACGCATGGAAACTTTAGAGATGAAGCGTTTGGCCACTTCTCTGAGAGAGGAGGCTATCCTCTTGTCCACAATCGGAAGGATGTTAATTGGCATCTACTTGCGGACCAACTGAATGAAACAGTCATCAGGCGCGTAATTCAGCATGATTTTCGTCTTGGAGAGCGAGGCCGGAAGAGAGACCCTCAACTCCTGGAGGAGTTGTTTCGCTTAACTTGTCGTTATGCTGGCCAGACGCCGACGGTATCGACCCTCGCTGAGGAAACTCGACTTTCTCTTGGCGCCAACATCAGCGGTCAGCGTGTAACCTCATACCTGAGGTTTCTCGGTGACACACTCTTGCTCCGACTAATCCCTCCCCTGGAGATAAGGCTCAAGAGGAAGCGGGGTAGTTCCAAGCTCTGTCTTGTCGATCATGGACTGCGAGCAAGCTGGCTTCAAGAGCAGATACCGCTGACTCCGCAAGCGCTAGCTGAACGCCCTGAACTCTCAACTATCGCGGGCCGCCTTGCTGAAAGTACCTTTGGGTCAGTAGCTTCCACAATCGCTGGCTTGGACATTTCCCATTTCCCTGAAAGAGGGTTGGATCGCGAAGTGGACTTCGTTCTAACGATCGGCTACAAGCGAGTGCCTATAGAGATCAAGTACAGGCGCAGAATCGACCCTCTGCAAGATACGTTAGGGATCCGGTCGTTTATCGAGAAGTCGGTCAATAACGCCACATTCGGTGTCTTGATCACTCAAGATGATGCAGGCACGGTTGACGACCCCCGCATTGTGTGCATGCCACTTTCGTCCTTTATGCTCATCAGGTAAGCGTCAGGCACAAAATCTGAGTGTCGAGGCCTCTCTGGGTTTGGATACTGCGGGTTCTTCGCCCGGACCGCTCATACCCTGTCCAGTACTCTAATCCGTCCGGATCTGAACGAGTTAGTCTCCCACACCGTAGGTGCGCTGGGGTGTGCCGGGGTAGAGGGAGAAGTGGGTGTGGACGGCTAGCCAGACTCCGTCGCGGCGTTCCAGTGTGACAGTCGCGCGGCCGGGTCGATGAAACGGCTTGTGATCACTGTCGTAGCCGGTTGATGTCCAGGTGACCATGCCCCATGCTTGATCGCTGCTGCCGCGTGCGTACACGTTGTCGAGGTCCATCTCGAAGTCGGTGATGTTTCCCCAGATGCTTTCCCACTGTCCTTCGCGCAGGGGCGTGCGTCCGCTGACGATGTCCGTTGCGGTGCCGAATGACGCGACGTCCTCGGCGACGATGGCTTCGGCGGAGTCGTAGTCGATGCTGGAGCAGTAGCCCGAAAGCAGCGTGAACCACTGTTTGACAGCCTCTGCGGGGTCGGTGGTAGTGATCGGGGGAGTGACTTGACTCATGAAGTACTCTCTTGTATCCAATCGAGTTGAGATGGATGGGTTCCTGCATTCTTGGGCATGACGGATGGTAGAGTAGCACTTGGAAATTGACTAGGACATGAGACATACCTCGCCCACAATAGCACGAAACTGCATCATGTTTGTCGAGATGAGATGCCTATCATGGAGAGACAGAAGAAAGGCGAGTCATCCGCCTCCCAAGACCTCAATAGGGTCCAATTACTTGCCATTTGATTGAATTTTATTTTGTCGTCAACTTTCAGGATCGCGTCTCTTTGGTTAGCAGCATTGGGCTTGACCGCCTCCATGGAAGCGGCAGTATCGTAAATGGCCGTAGTGTAGGCAGCCCAAATGAGATTCAAACCTATATGGCCATCACATCCCCACCGTACATCATCTAGGGGAGATACTTCGGCGATGTCGAACCACCTCCGAAAGCCATTCACAAGAGAAGCCCGAGTTTTATCGGGTAAATTGGCATGATCATTCAGTGCCTTGTCCCACACGTCAATGTCCCAAGAGAACTTACCATCGATGAGTCGCATTGTTGACCAGTGGACAGTTCGGCGTACGACACCTAGCTCATTGTATTCCTTACCAGTCAGGCCAAGCGCACACGCGATCCTAATCACCTGTGGAAATTGCTCCTCGAGCACCTCTAGCGCGATTCCAGCTACCTCCCCATTTGTAGAACAATCCAGGAGCGCCCGCCTGACAACATCGAATTCAAACAAATAGTTCTCAATGGAGTGACCACGAGACCATACGAGTCTTCCGCAACACCAATGGGTACGTAGGTCATCACCGACGGACTCATGCAGGGCGAAACCGCGAAATTCCCTGTCAACGAAACCTATGAAGCGAGATTGAAATGAGTGTTGCAATACCAGGTCACACACTATTTCTACTTTATCTCTATTGCCCAGAATAGATCCATCGGAATTCAACTGTTCTGCAGTTGCAATGTTGACATGTCTCTTGGGCACCTTCCAGATCGTCTCGCACATGCGTGTGAAGAAATCTTTGTCTTGCGATCCTTCCAACAATATATGTGGAAGTTTGGACATTCCGACTGCAGCGACGAAGTCCTTATCAGGCTGCTGAAAAAGGCTTGCTGAAGCCTCGTTCTTTGGGTTGGCGAGATACAATGCACTCACCAGTCCAACTG
>JAGWBK010000066.1 GCA_021295915.1 Dehalococcoidia bacterium | reverse complement strand
CAGCGCCGCCCGTTCAGTTGGAGTCAACGATTACGACTTATGACGTGACTGATGCGGCAGCCTGTCCAGCATGTTCGGACTCAGACCGTGGGGCGCGTTCGATTTCGATCCACAGCTCTTTCACTCCGCGCAGTACCACCTGTTCACGGTACTCGGGCTCAGAGAGAAGGCTGATCGAAGGGAACCGCTCCAGGAGGCTCGAGAATGCAATCCTGCCCTCGAGCATCGCAAGGGGCGCACCCAAGCAGTAGTGTATGCCGCGTCCGAAGGCTATGTGACTGGCTTCCTGGCGGCCGATGTCGAACACGTCCGGGTTGGTAAACACCGACGGGTCCCGGTTCGCTGCACCGAGGAGGCAAATAGCTCGCTGGCCCGGTTTGATGAGCTTCCCGCCGATCTCAACCTCTTCCGTAGCCATGCGTCCGTCGAGCTGCACCGGGCTGTCGTACCTGAGTATCTCGTTGATCGCGGAATCTATGAGGTCGGGCTCGTTCCTCAACCGATCCATCTGGTCTGGGTTCCTCAACAGTGCGAGCGTGCCATTTCCGATCAGATTGCGGGTCGTCTCGTTGCCTGCCACCAACAGAAGCAGCAGCGTGGCAAGCAGTTCCTCATGGGAAAGACGGTCGCCCTCGTCTTCGGCAGCTATAAGCGCGGTGATCATGTCTTCCTGCGGAACTCGGCGGCGCTGTTCGATTATCTCTTCGAAGTAGTCGTAGAGATTCGCCCCTGCCTCGTCGATTCGGCGTTGCTGCTCGTCACTGACGGTCGGTTCGATGCTGAGGGCAATGTCGTTCGACCACTCCTTGAACACCTCGATGTCTTCAGAGGGGACGCCAAGCATCTCCGCGATGACTATTACGGGCAGCGGGTATGCGAATGCATCAATGAGGTCAAATCTGTCCTGACCTTCAGTCGCCTCGAATAGGTCGTCTACCAGTTGCTGAATTCGCGGTTTGAGGTCGGCCACAGAGCGAGGGGTGAATGCCTTGGAGACGAGTGTCCTCAGCCTCGTGTGATCGGGAGGGTCACTATCAAGCATCGACCGGTATGCGCTCTTTCCCCCATAGTCGCGGGAGAAGCGGTCGTGGTCTCGGAGCACGGCGTTGGCGTGCTCATGCTCTGTCAGCACCCAGGCATTGATCGTTCTGAGCCGGTGGACCGGGTCTTTCTGGCGCAACTCTTCGTACTTGTCGAATGGGTACGCAATGGTTTTTGCCGAGATCGGGTTGTAGCTGACACCGGACTCGATACGCTCCCAAGCCATGAATGCCGGCATGAGCGTCGACCTCAAAACGCCGCGAACCACCTGTGGAACTGGAGCCATCGGATATCCTCCGGGGGAGTGTGTTCAGTTGCAGTATATCGCGTCGAGCTCAATTATGGATGGGCGGGTGCGCCGTCCGCGTGCGAGGCAAATAGTACCGGTCGGTAGCGGTAAGGGTAAGCCTCGAACACTTCCTCATTCAGGTCCACTCCCAGTCCGGGGGCGGTGGGAAGGTCATAGTAACCCGCTCCCAGCTTCATTGGTTCTACCTGTATCTCATCAAACACCGGCATGCGGGAGACATGCTCCAGGATGAGGAAGTTGGGAATGGACGCCGCAACGTGGATGCTCGCCGCGGTTGCAACCGGGCCCTTGGGATTGTGGAACGCCATGTTGATGTAGTACGTCTCAGCCATCGCGGCTATACGTCTCAACTCTGATATCCCACCGCAGTGGCAGACGTCCGGTTGAAGCACGTCGACGAGTTGGCGCTCGATCACGTCCTTGTTGCCCCAGCGCGTGAGCAGGCGTTCGCCGGTAGCAAGCTCGGTGCCAAGTCCCGCATGTCTGACCAGCGCTAACGAGTCTATGTTGTTAGGCGGAACCGGCTCCTCGAAGAACAGCAAGTTGTACTCCTCGATGGAGCGTATTAGCTTGATCGCCATTGCCGGTCTTGATCGACCATGGTTGTCGACCATCAGGTCAATGTCCGGACCAACAGCGTTACGCATCATAGCGATGTGATCTTTGAACTTCCCGGGTTCGGTCCGCTCATCAAGGTCGATCATCGGGTATCCCCAGCCGCTCTTAATCGCAGTGAAGCCCTGCTCGATGCCTGCCCGTGCTACCTCGACCGTGTCTGCGCCCGTGTATGTGCGGATGCGGTCTCGAACTGCGCCTCCCAGCAGCTGATATACGGGAACTCCGAGCGCCTTGCCCTTGATGTCCCACAGGGCCTGATCGATTGCGCTTAGCGCTGAGCTTATGATCACGCCGTTCCTGTACCGGTTGTGGAGATACATGAGTTGCCAGGCGCGCTCGATGTCAAAAGCGCTTCTACCAAGGATTTGAGGTGCAAGCATATGCACCGCCTCGGAGATCGTCGTTGCCTGGTTGACCAGGCCGCCTTCACCCCATCCGTGAATACCCTCGTCAGTTTCGACCTTGACAAACATCCAGTTACGCCCAGAGCCTTCGGCCCACATGACGAATGGCTTGATGTCGGTGATGTTCATACACCCGCACCCTGGCCCTCTCTCTGCCGAAGAAGGGGCTATCAGTTGATATACCTGCCTGTCCCTACGATTCTGCCAATTCCTGTCAGCCCTGAGTGATGGGACTGCTTGATAGTACTCAGAGCTGTCGAAGTCTGGGATCCCACCTGTCCCGCAACCAGTCGCCCACGAAGTTGAGCGCCACCACAACCAGCAGTATGGCAACGCCGGGGAACACAGGTAACCACCAGGAGTCCACCTGGTAGCTGTTCCCCTCGGCGATCATCACCCCCCACGCCGGCGTGGGGGGTGGAATACCGGCGCCAAGGAAGCTGAGTGTGGCCTCAGTTAGTATGAAGGTCCCGGAGCCGAGCGTCGCTAGCACTACGATCGTGTTGGCTACCCCAGGAAGGATGTGCTTGAGGATGATCCTCGGTGTGGACGCGCCCGCAACGCGAGCAAGGGCGACGTAGTCCCTCTCCTTGAGAGACAGTACCTCGGCGCGAACATTGCGCACGAAGCCCGTCCAAGCATTGAGAATCAGCAGAGTTATTACGACCCCAAAGCTGGGGCCGGTTATCGACACCACGATCAGCGCAATCATTAGGAACGGCACACCTATCCACACGACCACCACGAACATCACTAGCTCATCGACTACCCCCCCGTAGTAGCCGGATAGAATCCCGACCGCACTGCCAAGCAGCGTACCAGCGGTCAAACCTATCACCACCACGGTCACCGAGATACGCGCTCCGTGGATGATGCGGCTGAGGATGTCACGGCCCACGTGGTCGGCGCCCAGTATGTTTGTGGACGTGCCCCCTTCAGCCCAGACGGGCGGAGCGAGCCGGGCGCGCAGATTCTGCCTGATGGGGTCGTGCGGCGCGAGCACCGGCGCGAAGATCGCAGCTATAACGAGGACCGCGAGTATCAGCATCGGCACCACAGGCCATCGTCGAAAAACATACCAGACCTTCGAACCGACCGTCGTCGACCTAGCCTGACTCTCGAACAAGTCTGTCTCGCTCACGGCCATGTCTAGTTCAACCTGATCCTGGGGTCAAGGATGACGTAGATGATGTCTGAGATGAAGTAGGCGACCAGGTAAAGCAGCGTAATCATCAGCACCGAGCCGGTCAGGAGCGGAAAGTCGTTGTTGTAGAGCGAGTCGAGCGCAAGCCTGCCGAGTCCGGGCCAGGCGAAGATCAACTCGACGACGGTCGCGCCGTTAAGGTATCCGGCCAGCAACAGCACCGACACCGTGACCGGCGGAATCAGCGCGTTCTTGAAGGCGTGCTTCCAGACGACCACCCACGAACTGACTCCCTTAGCACGGGCGAGCTTGATGTACTCGGAGTCGAGAACTTCGAGCATCGCAGAGCGCGTGAGGCGCAGGTAGCCGGCAGCCGGCCCCCACGCTAGCACAATAGTGGGAAGGATGAAGTGCTTAATCTGCGTAGTCAGCGGCACATCCGTTGGCCGTGTGGATGTCGGCAACCAGCCGAGCATGACAGAGAAGATCAGGATTGCGACGATCCCGAGCCAGAACGCGGGAGTCGCCTGTCCGAACAGCGCGAAGGTGCGGCCCACATAGTCCCAGATCGTGGCGCGCTTTACCGATGACAGCACCCCGAGCGGAATGCCTATCAGAGTTGCAACCGCCCAACCCGCTACAGCAAGCTGTATGGTCGCCGGGGCGCGTTCGAGGATCAGCCTTGTTACAGGTCTCCTGTCGACGAGGCTGTTTCCCAGGTCTCCGGTTAGCGCGTTTCCGAGCCACATGAAGTATTGAACGATCAGCGGACGATTGAGCCCGAGGTACTCCCGGAGCGCGTCCATCTGCTCCGGTGTCCTGCCGTATCCCTCTCTGGCGTAAAGCAGCAGAGGGTCGCCCATAGTGCGAGACAGCGTGAACACGACGATAGTCACCGTGAACGCCGACAGCAGAATGAATAGAAACCTGCGAACAAGAAAACGCCGCAACAGCAACCCCTAGGCCATATCGCCACACCGCCGCCTGGCCGACGGTGTGGCGATCAAGTTCGAGTTATACAGCCCCCCAAAGTGGCGGGGCGTGTGTCTTCCCTAGCGTGCGGGTACTATGAATTCAGGATAGGCCATCAGGTCGAGCGAACCAGCCTGGCGCATCCCCCAGGATTCAATTGCCTTCGAATTGAACACCAGCAGGTCCGGCAGCGAGACCACGGCTGAACCCTGCATAAATTCGTGCATGTAGTCGATCAGCGCCGTGTTGATCTCGACACGCTTGAGCCTGTCAGGTTCCATGCTGGCATCCAGAATGGCCTGAGTGATCTCTGGCACCTCGACGCCGGGTCCGAATCCGCCGCGGCCCAGGCTGGTCATCTCACCGCCCTTGGGCCAGTCGAACGGCCGGTTGGTGGCAGTCTCGCCGATCGCCTGGATATTGATCTTTACAAACGACCTGGCGACGAGCGACGGCCTGACGGTCGAGTATGCGCTCTTGTCGACTGTGGTTCGGATTCCAACCTCGTCCCAGAAGCCTGCTACGGCGTCGGAGATGGCGTCGACGTTTGTGGCGGACCGGAAGATATCGGCATTGAACCGGACTCCGTCGCCGCCTCTTGGATATCCGGCCTCGTCGAGAAGCTGCTCGGCGCGGCTAGGATCGTACGGAATGAGCCAGCGGTCCTGCCACTCAGGCTGGATGACCGACGCCGACCACATGTACTCTGGCCACGCGAGGCCGTCCATGAGGGCCTCGTTCACGAGTGCCCTGTCAATGGCGAGGGACATTGCCCACCTGACCATTCGAGCCTTTTCCATACGCTTGTCTACGTCCATTGGGTCGACGGCCGGGACGACCACCGCCCATGGCACGCCTGGATCGTAGGACAGCCCGATTGGGCCGAGCGGCTCGCCGGTCCTCGGATCGTGGGTCTCCCAGTAGTTGCCACCCCAGAAGATGCCCGCCTTGCGGCCGCCGCCCGCGCTGACGGTGCGGAAGCCGGCGTCGACGAGGCGCTTCAGGTCCTTGAAATCAGGCTTGGCGACGTCCACCTCACCGGTCAGTAGCGAGGCCAGCCTAGTTGCCGCCTCTGGAAGCGCAACCAGCTGAATCGTCTGCACGGCCGCCGTCTGGCGCCAGTGGTCCGGGACCGCGCTCAATAAGCCCGAGTCCTCGGTCGCCCACTCGGTTATCTCGAACGGGCCGGTCATGACGACGTTGTCTCTTGACCAGTCCTCTCCGTTCTCGTCATAGGCGTTCTTGCTGATAACGCCGAACGAGAAGCCGAACATGTTTGTGCGGTTCCCGTCCCATGCCGGATCGAAATTCGCGAAAGGCAGGTCGAACGTTGAGTCGTCAATCGCGGTTGCCTCTGTGAACAGCACCCTGAAGTCGCCAGCCTGTCCATGGATGCTCTCAGGCGTTATTGCGGCGTTCGCGTCGTTAAGGCTCCAGGCTATGTCGTGGGCTGTCATCTCCCCATATCCCTTGTGGAACATGACCCCGTCCTGGACCGTGATGGTAGCCTTGGAGAGATCGGAGGCGATTTCAAATGACTTTGCCAACATGGGGCCCTGGATGTTGCCCTCTTCTGTCGGCATGAACAGCGTCTCAGCCACTCCCATATAGTTGAACAGGTCGCTGGCGCCGTGACGGTTGATTCCGACCGCCGGAGCCAGAGTCTCGGCCGCTATCTTAACGGTGCCGGCCGCGGCTTGCGGCTCTGGCAGGGTGACCGCTGCGGGTTCTGCCGTCTCCTCCATCGCGCCGACGGTCATGACGGCCTCGGCCGCTGCTTTGGCCATCGCCGACTCGACCGCGGCCTCAATGTCGGCCTGGGACATCATCTGCTGCGACGGCTGGGCTGCCAGCGCCTTGGAAATCGCATCAGACACCTGGGCCTCGGTGACTCCACCTGATTGCATGGCCATGGCGTTCGTAATAGCGTCCGCCATCTGCGCCTCGGTGACTCCGGGCTGTGCGGCCAGCGCCTTGGCAATGGCATCGGCTACCTGCGCCTCAGTGACCCCGGGCTGCGATGCCATCGCACCCTGCACAGCCGAGGCCACGTCCGCTGGCGTTACGTCCTGCTGCCCAGCCATCGCCTGCGCGATCGCGTCGGCTACATCTGCCTGCGTGACGCCTTGCTGGCCGGCCATCGCCTGCTGCATAGCCGCTGCCATTTCGTCAGCGGTGACGCCCTGGGGCTGGGCGTCGAGTGTTCTCTGAATCAGCGCATCGAAGTCCACCGGAGTGGGCACGGGCGCAGGTGCAGGTTCCGTCGAACTTGAACAGGCCAACGTCAGCACGGACAGAACCAGTATCACTACAGCCAACAATCCAATTCTTGCTCTCGACATCTGTCCGTCCTCTCACTATCCCTAATTCATGTCACGAGATTCCGGTATCCGGTGTCGCGCATTCTAACAGACGGGGTGGGAATTGAAAGTTTGACCGTATCCAACCGCAGGGCAATCGCATCCAAATTTTCTGCATCGGATCCAAAGCTAACTTGAGACGCGCCGGCACTCAGAACCGATCAGAGTCCGGCATGCAGAGCACCTGGCCAAAGCTAATGTCAAATAAGATGCGATTGCCCTGTATCCAACCGCCATCGAAGGGCTCTAGTTTCCGAATCTCCCTAGTATGATCCGACCAAGACTTCCTATGCTCCAAGTGGCTAACATTGCCGTGCACGAATAACTTGACGTTGCGATGATATGATGCTATGCTGCACTTATGAGAACCACAATTACTATCGATGATGATGTGCTAGCTGTAGCAAGGGCGTTGGCAGAGCGAGAAGGCACAAGCCTCGGCAGCGCAGTTTCAGAGCTGGCTCGTCGCGGGTTCAAGAATGCTACAACAGTGCGTGAGGACGGTATGCCGGTATTCAAGGTACCTGAAGATGCCCAGCCCATCACCAGCGAGGATGTCTACCGGGAACTTGACGAGTGGCCATGATTGCATTGCTAGATGTAAACGTTCTGATCGCCCTTGCCTGGCCCAACCACGTTCATCACGACGCCGCGCATACATGGTTTTCTAGACAAAGGTCGAGCGGGTGGGCGACCTGCTCCATTACCGAGTCGGGCTTCGTACGGATATCCTCCAATCCTGCGGTAGTCCGCCAGACTGTAACACCCAAGGAAGCAGTCGCATTGCTTCAGAACCTCAAGCAGCAAGAATCGCATTTATTCTGGCCGCTGGAAATCTCAATGGGTGAGGTGCCGGAAGACATTCTCGAACGAATCCAAGGATATCGCCAGGTAACGGATGCCGTGTTACTTGCGACCGCAATTCAGCGCCGAGGACAGTTGGCCACTCTTGATAGCGGTCTGGCAAGACTCACAACGGAGAGCAGTCATGAGTCTGTCTGCATCATTCCGGTGTGAGCTACCCTGCCAGGCGTCTGACGGCGTCTTCGTCTATCTCTACTCCGAGGCCGGGGCCGTCGGGCACTGTGAGGTAGCCGTCGACCTGGTCGAAGGGGGTCTCCA
>JAGWBK010000065.1 GCA_021295915.1 Dehalococcoidia bacterium | reverse complement strand
AGCACCGCAAAATAAATTGCGAACACTGACAGAAGCCAGAGCGAGCCTTCCATGTTCGTCTCCTGATGCCTCGACAGCCCGTCGGCGTGCCGTTGGCAAGTGGGACCCTCGGGCGCCTAGTTGACGAACGGGTGTATCTGCTCGAACTCGCCCTTCACGATGGGCTTCGCGTCCACTTCGAGCCACTGTTCGAGAACCGTGCCGTAGATGCCACGGAAGTCGATCGTGTGCTTCAGGTCTTCGCCGTGCTCCCACTCCGCCGGGTCGAGCGATGGATACTCGCTGTACAGTCCGCCGCGGAGGTCCTTGCCGAACATGTACGCGCCGCCGCCTGAGCCGTGGTCGGTACCGGAGCCGTTGTCACGCATCCGGCGTCCGAACTCGGTGAAGACCAGGATGGTCACTTCCTCGGCGCGGCCGTGCTCTTCGAGGTCGTCCATGAAGTCGGAGATCGCACCTGACATTTCGTTCAGGAGCTTGGGATGGGACGGCAGCTCATTCGCGTGCGTGTCGTATCCGCCGTGCGAGGTGTAGAAGATGCGGGTGCCCAGATCGGCGAAGTGGATACGCGCGATGTCGCGCATGTTCTTCGCAATCTGGTTATCGGCATACTCAACCGACGACTGATACTGACCGGCGACGTCTGCGAGCATGTCTGCGCCCTTGAGCACGTCCAGTCCGGTCTGGCCGATGTAGTCGGCTACCGGGCCGGTGCCGATGGCCTGGCCGTAGATGCCCTTGAACGCCATGAGCGCCTTGTCGCGGAGCTGCTCCTGCTCTATGCGGGTCATCACGCCGTAGCTCTCGAGGTCGCCCACTGAAGTGACCGGCACTCCGTTCACCGCCATGGCCCTCGGCAGGCCCATGCCGATGTTGACGCCTGTCAGCACGTTCTCAGCGTTGGGGTCGAGTTCACGAATCGCCTGACCCAGCCAGCCCTCGTTCCCTACGCGGTTGGGCTCGGCGGTGTGCCAGATGTCCATGCCCCGGAAGTGCGACCGGTTCGAGTTCGGGTAGCCGATACCCTGGATGATCGCCATCTTGCCCTCGTCGTACAGTCGCTTGAACGGCGCGGCATTGTGGTTGATCGCCAGGGTGTCGTTGATCGGCAGCACCTCGTCCTGTCCCATGACTACCTTGGTCCTGGACTCGTAGTAGTGGGGGTTCGTATAGGGGACGATCGTGTTCATGAAGTCGTTGCCGCCAGTGAGCTGCACCACCACCAGCGTCTTTTCTCTACTCTTCGTAGTCATCCTGTCTCCTCGTGGGACTGGCTGGGCCTTTATCGGTCTTGTGGGCGAGGTTTTCACCCTCACCCTAACCCTCTCCCTGAGGGAGAGGGGATTGCCACTCCAATGGCATGGTCCAAAAGTCGCTATTGATTCGTCTTATATGTCCAGCTTTAAGCTGGTTACTCGAACTGGTAGTCGACGGTGGAGGCGGTCATCTGCAGGAGGTTGTGCACCCCCACTGAATCGTCCGATCTCATCCCGTTCAGCTCTGTTGCGTACTCAATGAGCGACTCGTAGGTCTGCTCACTCACCGTGATTCCGCCCAGCAGGTCGAGGCAGCGGTTCACGAGTTGGGCAGGATCATCGTCCAGGCTGCCCGCTCGCTCCACCATCTCCCTGACACCGGGCTTGTTAAGGTCATCGAACTGATTTTCGACGAATCCGATGCGCTCGCTGAGCGTCCCGGAGTCGATCCACTCGTGACCAGTGTGCCAGCCTTCGACCGTGGGCGGGTTCATAAGCCGCTGGCCCATGATCGCCAGCGGGCCCTCTGTCAAAGAGCCATTAAGAGTCGTTACCGCGAACTGGTTAAGTCCTGGAGTGGGACTGCTGAACTCGCCCGTCTGCCGGATTACACCCACCACCAGTTCAGTCGGGCTCTTCACCTTCTTGAACTCTCTCGACTCCTTGAAGAAGTCCGAGCTGAACAGCTCACGCAATACCGGCCTCATCTGCCCGCCGGTCTCCAGGAACACCCTGGACAGCTGCTCAATAGCCGCCTCGTTCTTCGGGGGCTCGGTCGCCCATGACGGCACCTGCAGCTCGTCCTCCACGAAGAAGTTGTAGAGGTGTCGCGAGATGAACCTGGCCGTCGCCGGCTGCTTGACGATGATGTCGATGATTTCATCGCCGTTGAAGTTGCCCGTCTCGCCGAGGAATGTCTTTTCGTCGTAGTCGTGGTCGTCCGGAATGAACTCGAACACGGCGGGATAGTGGCCGTTCGGGTAGAGCGACAGTGGCTGTCTGAACGTCCAGCCAGTGAACGCGCGAGATGCAGCCTTGATGTCGTCCTCGGTGTAGTTGCCGACGCCCATCGAGAACAGTTCCAGCAGCTCCCTGCCGTAGTTCTCGTTGATCTCGTCCTTGTGGTTCTCGTTATTGTCCAGCCAGAAGATCATTGCCGGGTCTTTAGAAAGCTCCAGCAGGATGGTCCGCATGTCGGTCATGCCAACGCGTCTGAACATCTCGATCTCAGTGTAGAGCGACGGTCCGTGCTCGCTCTTACCCCACGCCACCGGGAAGATGTGGTGCAGGAAGAGGCTCATCTTCTCTTCCAGCGGCCGCGGGGTGTTGGCCATACGGTATATCCACTTGCCAACGTGGACGGCCACCGGCTCACCGCCGTAGTACCTGTCGATGTACGACTGATCAAGCTCCTCGAATCGCTCAGGAGTAACCAGATCGTCAACGATCTCCTCGTACGTCTTTTCAGCCGTCAGTCTGTCCAGTTCCGACGGCGTCGCGCCAAATCCGGCGCGTCTCATCAGGTGTGCGACAAGCCCCCGATCCGATTTCATTTTGACATCCTCCAGCCTTCAGTTCTCGCTACAGCCTGCCCCGTATCACATACGGGGTCAGGAGACGTAATTCTGCATCGTATCTGATCGTACCGTATTATAACCCCAAACCATTCTGCCGTGTGCAGTTCTTTGCAGAGCTTCCATACCCTACTTGACGGCCCCGATCACCCAAGCTATCCTTCGTCATAGCAGGTACGTTACCTATTAGGTAATGATTACAAGGTGGGCTGTGTGCAAATTAGCTTTAGGACTCGAAGACTTGAGAGGACATTCAACAGCGGGAGAAATCTCACGAGGCAGTACGGTGATCGAATGGCTCGAACCATCCAAATGCGGATGGCTGTCCTCAATAATGCTCGCACATTGTCTCTGGTGCCCACGACCCCACCTGAACGTCGGCACATGCTCAGAGGAGAGCGTATGGGACAGTTCGCGGTCGATCTGGTACACCCTCATCGGTTGGTTTTTGTACCAGATCACGATCCAATTCCGCGTAGGGAAGATGGAGGCGTAAATCTCGACGAAGTAACAGCAGTAACCATCATCGAAGTAGTAGATTATCATTAGCCGAAGGAAGAGACATGGCGACAGCGGCATACAGCTATAAGCCCGACTATGCTGTCCCACCTGGATGGGTACTCGAGGAACGCCTTGCGGTCCACAAGATCTCGCACGCCGAATTCGCAAGGCGCTGTGGCAGGTCTTCAAAGTTGATAAGCGAAATAATCGCCGGTAAGGCTCCAATCGAGCCGAAAACCGCGATTCAGTTTGAGAGGGTGCTTGGAGTAGATGCAAGTATATGGCTCGGAATCGAGTCAGACTACAGACTCTATCTCGAGAGAGAGGCTGAGACTCAAAGAGCTGAGGAGTCAGTTACTTGGGCGAAGCAGTTCCCGACCAAAGAACTAGTCAAACGGGGAATCATTCCGAGACCGTCCTCAGACGCGGAAAAGGTTAGCGCGATTCTCTCTTTCTTCGGAGTGGCTTCCGCGACCGCATGGCAGGTGAGGCACGAAGCCGCGAGAGTCGCATACCGCCACTCGCCGAGCTTCAAGAGCGACGAATTCGCTCTGTCGACTTGGCTTCGACTTGGCGAGCTTGAGGCGGACCAATACGAATGCGCCGACTACAACGCGACCAGATTTCGACTGCCACACCAGAAACGGCAACACTAAAGCAGGCACAAGACCTCTGCATTAACTCAGGCGTTGTGCTGACAATCATCAGGCCTGTTCCAAAGACGGCCCTCAGCGGGGCTACCCGATGGCTGACGCCACGTAAGGCGTTGATTCAATTGAGCGCTCGCCACATGACTGATGACCATCTGTGGTTCAGCTTCTTCCACGAGGCCGCCCATATTCTGTTGCACAGCAAGAGGGATGTATTCGTCCATGAGACGAAGGGTAAGTTGACCAAGGCCGACATCGAAGCCAACCAATGGGCTGCGGATTTCCTCATCCCGCCTGATGACTGGGAAGAATTCACAATGACTTCCCATTTCAGTCAACGTAACGTGATCCGATTCGCCGAGAATCAGGGCATTTCTCCAGGCATCGTAGTTGGAAGGCTACAGTACGAAAATCATCTTCCTTGGAGTCACCTCAACTACCTGAAGGAGCGCCTTACTTGGGCAGACGACTCTACTGACTAAGCACGAACCTCTACCCTAGGAACTTCAGGCACACCGGCATCGGGATCTCGATGACGCTCCCGGTCGGCTCAAGAGCCCCTGACTCGCCGTCGATCCTGAACGACACGATGGTGTCCGAGTCCTGGTTGGCCGCAAGCAGGAACTCGCCAGACGGGTCTATCGCGAAGTTGCGTGGTGTCCATCCCTGGGTCGACTCGTGACCCACAGCCGTCAGGTGTCCAGTCTCCTCGTCCACTGAGAAGATGGCGATGCTGTCGTGACCCCGGTTGGACCCGTACACGAACCTGCCCGACGGGTGGACGTGGATGTCGGCGGTCGTGTTACGTCTCCCGAATCCCGCCGCAGGCAGCATGCCGACCGTCTGGAACGGGGTCAGCGCACCGCTGCCGCTGTCATAGTCGTAGCCCGTGATAGTGCAACCAAGCTCGTTTATGACGTACGCGCGGGTTCCGTTTGGACTGAAATCGAAGTGACGTGGCCCGGCGCCGGGTTCGGCCTCGACAGATGCGGGCTCGTTCGCCACAAGCTCGCCGCTATCCAGGTCAAGCCGGTAGATCACCACCTTGTCCTGACCGAGGTCGGGCACGTATGCGAACCGATTCTGCGGGTCGAGGTTGATCGAGTGGGCGTGTGCCTGCTCCTGACGAGCCGGGTTGATGCTCGACCCCTCGTGTTGGATGAAGCACGACAGTGGCTCCAGGCTGCCATCGTCGTTGATCGGCGCGACGCACACGCTGCCCCCGTGGTAGTTCGCTGCAAGCAGGTAGCGGCCAGTCGCGTCGACGCTCACGTGACACGGCCCTGCGCCACCTGAACCCACCGCGTTGATTGGAGACAGCCGGCCGGTATCCGCGTCGATGGAGTACGCGTACAGCGCACCCAGTCGCTTGCCCTCGAACTCCTCGGTTTCAGAGGCTGCGTACAGAGTCTGTCCGTTAGGGTGGCGCGCGAGAAAAGACGGGTTCTCAGCCCCGGCCATCGATGACACAGGCTCCAGGTCTCCTGTCTCACCATCAAACTCGCAGATATAAATTCCGTCCGAAGTAGTCCGTGTGTATGTGCCTACCGCGACAAGGCTAGATTGAGCCATTGCACTTCCTCCCATTCCTGTGTACCTATTCTAAGCCAAATTGACGCTCCAAACGGCCATTGATACACTCAAACCCAACCTAGACCGGTGAGGTAGTACCATGCCTAACGGCGTCTCTTTTCATGATCTGAACCCCCTGGCGTTTCTCGACCGAAGCGCGGCTGTCTATTCCGACAAGCCCGCGGTCGTCTACAACGACACCACGTACACGTATGCCGAGTTCAACGACCGCGTGAACAGACTGGCCGGCGCGCTGCGGCAGGCCGGAGTGAACAAGGGCGACCGTGTCGCCTTCATGCTTCCCAACATCCCGCAGATGCTCGAGGGCCACTATGGCCCGATGCGACTCGGCGCGATGCTCGTTGCCATCAACATCCGGCTCTCCCCCAGGGAGATTGCATACATTCTGAACCACTCCGGCGCGAAGGTGCTCGTGTTTGACTCCGAGTTTGCCGACACCGTCCGGGCCATGGAAGGCGAGATTCCCGGTGTGGAGACCGTCGTGCAAGTCGCGGACGTCGCCCCAATGGCCCAAGACATCGCCTCCGTCGAGTACGAGGCGTTCCTGGCGTCCTCTCCCCCCGGCATCCATAGTGAGGCGCTCGACTCCGAGCTCGATCCTATCTCGATCAACTACACCTCCGGCACTACCGGACTGCCGAAGGGCGTCCAGTTCCATGCGCGAGGGGCGTACCTGAACGCGCTTGGAGAGGTGCTGGAGTCCGGGCTGAACTGGAACAGCACCTACCTGTGGACGCTGCCGATGTTCCACTGCAACGGCTGGTGCCACACCTGGGGCGTGACAGCCGTCGGCGCTACGCACCTGTGCCTTCGCCGCGTCGAGGCCTCCCAGATATTCAAGCTCATAGACGAGCACAGCGTCACCAACATGTGTGCGGCTCCGACCGTACTGACGATGATGTATTCGTCACCCGAAGCTGAGGGCGCCGACCTATCCGGCGTCACCATCATGACAGCAGGCGCGCCGCCGGCGCCGCAGGTCATTCGCAGCATCGAGGGCATGGGCGCGTTCATTCTCCACGCCTACGGGCTCACCGAGACCTACGGCCCCACCACAATCTGTGCCATCCAGCCCGGATGGGGCGACCTGCCGACTGAGGAGCAGGCACAGCTCAAGTCGCGGCAGGGCGTGCCGTTCATCGTGTCGGAACCTGGACTGCGCGTCGTCAACTCAGAGATGGAGGACGTCCCGCGGGACGGCGCGACGCTCGGCGAGGTGGTCATGCGCGGCAACATCGTCATGTCGGGCTACTTCGACGACCCTGAAGCCACCGCAACCGCTTTCGAGGGTGGATGGTTCCACTCCGGCGACATCGCCATCTGGCATCCCGACGGCTACATCGAGCTGCAGGACCGCGCCAAGGACGTAATCATTTCCGGCGGCGAGAACATCTCCAGCCAGGAGGTCGAGAAGGTCATAATGGAGCACCCTGGCGTGCTCGAGGTCTGCGTCGTCGGAGTCCCTGACGAGCGCTGGGGCGAGGTGCCCAAGGCGTTCGTGGTGCCGCGTGCCGGAGCCGAGGTCGTCGAGGACGAGGTAATCGAGTTCACCCGCGACCGCATCGCCCGCTTCAAGGCGCCCAAGTACGTTGAATTCAGGGATCTGCCGAAGACGGCAACAGGCAAGATCCAGAAGTACATCCTGCGAGAAGCAGAGTGGGAAGGCCACGAGTCGCGCATCCAGGGATCGACGACCTTCTAGGGGAGCTACGACAGTAGGCGGGTGAGCGAAGATGCCACAATGTGCAGTGTGCGACAAGCACGTATCTGAAGACATAGACACGCCGGTAGGCCGGACGGTTGCCGGCACTCCCGAACTCGACCCCGCCAGGGGTACCAAGCGGTACTGGGATGGCGTGTGGCACTACTTCTGCGGACTCGTCTGTCGCAGTCGGTTCGACTCTAGACCCTCTGAGTACTCTCAGGGTTGAGGTTAGGCTGGGTCCACATGCTCGATCTTAATTCGATAGATTGACTGACCCGGCCCTAGTAGGCGGTTCAATGGGCAGTTGCCCTTCGACTAGCTCAGGACGATTTGATGCGGGCAAGATGCCCGCGCTCCGAATGGGACTCCTTTCAATCTGAGACAAGGCTCTCCGTCCTAGTGGCGACTGGACGAGACGGCCGTCAGTCGTTAAACTCCCGTGAGTCAAATTACGACCGCCGGAGGATGCCCCCAATGAACACAGGCGACGTCGCTTGGATTCTGCTTTGTTCCGCTCTTGTACTACTCATGACCCCAGGGCTCGCGCTCTTCTACGGCGGTCTCGCCCGCAGCAAGAACGCAGCTTCGACCATCATGTACAGCCTGATGAGCATGGGAATCGTCGGGGTTGTCTGGGTGCTGTGGGGCTACACTCTCGCGTTCGGGCCTGACCTGGGCAAACTGGTCGGGGACTTCTCCTACCTTGGTCTCAGCGGAGTCAGCGCGACCGAGCCGGGACCATACGCCGACAACATGCCCCACCAGGCATTCATGATATTCCAGGGCATGTTCGCAATCATCACCCCTGCGCTCGTCACCGGCGCGTTCGCGGAGCGAATGAAGTTCGGTTCCTACGTGCTGTTCATCGTGCTGTGGGTGACGATCGTGTACGCCCCAGTGGCCCACTGGGTCTGGGGAGGCGGATGGATCGGCGAACTCGGCGCACTGGACTTCGCGGGCGGCAACGTCGTCCACATCAACTCCGGTGTCGCAGCTCTCGCCGCCGCCTGGATATTCGGCAGGCGGCTGGGATTCGGCACTGAACCAATGGAGCCGCATAACGTCCCGATGGTCGTACTCGGAGCCGGACTGCTCTGGTTCGGCTGGTTCGGCTTCAATGCAGGGTCGGCTCTCGCCGCCGACGGCAATGCGGTCAATGCCTTCGTGGTCACCAACACAGCGGCAGCAGCCGGTATCCTGGGTTGGGTTGCGATATCGTGGATTCTCGACAAAAAGCCATCAGTCGTCGGGGCCGCATCAGGAGCGGTCGCGGGACTAGTCGCGATAACCCCGGCGGCAGGGTTCGTAGGACCCATGCCGTCCATCGTCATTGGATTCGTGGCCGGAGTGGTCTGCTACTTCGCCGCCGGCCTGCTCATCAAGTTAAAGCTGGACGACGCATTGTCGGTCTGGGGCGTGCACGGAATCGGCGGCACGTGGGGAGCTCTGGCCACCGGCCTCTTCGTTGGAGTCGGCTTCGGGGGCATCGCCGCGTTCGTCGACGTATCCCGCATGGAGCAGGTGTTCATTCAGCTTGTGTCTATCGTCGCGACCTGGGCGTGGGCGTTCGTAGTCACGGCGATCATACTCTGGGTGATCAAGCTGATAATGGGACTCAGGGTCGAAGACAATGACGAGCAGATAGGCCTGGACCTCACCGAGCACGGCGAGACCGCCTATCACCTGTAGATGTTAGTATGAACGACACGCCTGCATCCTTCGACAGACTCAGGATTCGACAGACTCAGCATGAACGGCCACCCGGCCTGCCCTGAGCCTGTCGAGGGGTCGAAGTCACGGCGAGGTTGAACAGTCCCACCGCACACAGGAGGCGTTTGCCATGAAGAAAATCGAGGCAATCATCCGGCCAGAACGGGTCAACACCGTAAAAGACGCACTGGTGGACGCCGGGTTCTCAGGGCTGAACACCGCTCCTGTGACCGGCCGTGGCGCCCAGCGCGGAGTCGTTCACACAGGACGCAGCGGTCAGGCCATCGTTATCGACATGCTGCCGAAGACCAAGCTGGAAGTCGTAGTGTCCGACTCTGACGTCGAGCGCGCAGTCGACGTCATCGTCGAGTCGGCCCGCACCGGGGATATCGGCGACGGCAAGATCTTCATCCAGCCCGTCGAGCAGGTTGTCAGGGTCAGGACCGGCGAACGCGGCGACTCGGCGATCTAGAACTCGCCGTCGAAGGCGATGATCCGCTCAGGCGTGATCCGCATAATCACGAAGTCCATCTTCGGGAGGATGTCTTCGACATAGGGGCCGCCCTCTTCTTCGCCGAGATAGTGGAACGACAGGGTGCGCACTATCTCCTCGACGCGCTCTTCTGACAGTCGCGCCGTGCCATTGATCAACACCCACGGCTGAGGCCGCTCGTCTGCCGCAACGCAGAGCGCGACCTGGGGATTGGCCCGCACGTTTCGCGCTTTGATCGTCTCCCGGTCCACCGCGATCACAACCTCATCGCCGTCGACGAGATGCCACACGGGCGTCACGTGCGGCGTGCCGTCGTCGCGCATAGTCGTAACGAAAGAGATGATGGGCTGGCTGATAAGCTCCCAGGTCTGCAGTCACTCCTTCAGGTCTAGTCCTCTTACAGGGGGAGGGATTCTTACTTTTCACCCTCACCATCAAGGGCTGACAGGGGTAGGTGTCCACTAACCGTCATTCCCGCGAACGCGGGAATCTAGGGGCTGGGGGTGTCCTTCGACAAGCTCAGAGCCCGTCCCGGACTTGATCCGGGAACGAACGAATTGCGGTTTTACCTACCCCTGTAAGCCCATCAAGGGAGGGGGCCCTGTCTGTCTCCCTGGTGGGCTAGGGGCAGGTTTGAAACCTGCCCCTACAGTATCGTACCAGCTTCCTGCAGGCGGCCGATGTCGTCCCAGTCGTAGCCGAGCTCGTCGATGAGAATCGACTCTGTATCCTGGCCGAGCTCCGGCGCCTCCTTCCACACGCCAGCGGGCGTCTCACTGAAGGTCACCGGGAAGTTACACATCTTCACGTCACCGATCACCGGATGAGCGAACTCGGTGATGTAGTTGTTTGCGATCACCTGCGGGTCGTGCTCGAGCTCTTCGATCTTCTGCACCTTGGCGAAGATCAGGTCCTCGTACTGGTTGAAGATGGTGATCCACTCGTCCACGGGCTTCGTCTTGAAACGCTCGGCGATGGTTGCCGTCAACTCAGGCGAGCCTCCGGTCATCCCCTGTATCGAGCTGATGAGCGGGTCGTCGATAAGCTCCTCGAGCCCAAGCGCGGTCGCGAAGGCCGGCCAGTAGCGCTGGAACTGCGCGCTCATGAACTGGATCCAGCGGCCGTCGGCGCACTCGTAGGCGTTAACCATTGGGTTCATCGGGTTCGACCTGTCGGCCATCCGGTAGTAGAACCCTGATAGCAGCTGCATACTCACCGCCAGCCCCTGCAGCCACATCGTGCTGCCCAGGTGTGACGCGTCCACCCGCTGTCCTTTGCCGGAAACGTCGCGCGCGTGGAGCGCGGACACCACACCGAGACACAGGATGATCCCGCCCATCTGGTCGGACACTGCTCCGCCCACGTACGACGGTTCAGTGCCGCCTGGTCCAGTGGCAGCGTCCATCAGTCCCGACCTCGCCTGCCCACAGCCGTCGAGGGACGGCTTGGCGGAGTCTGGGCCATGCGGCCCGTACCCCGTGCCAGACCCGTAGATCAGCCTCGGGTTGATCTCCCGCAGCGTCTCGTAGTCCATGCCGAGACGTTCGGGGATGCCCTTACGGTAGTTCTCGATGAAAACGTCCGCCTCGGCAACCAGCTTGTAGACGATGTCCCGTCCCTCCTGGGTCTTGAGGTTGACTGCGATGCCGCGCTTGTTGCGATTGCACGTCTCGAAGTACGCGTTGCGGTCTCCCGCCAGCGCAATCGGGCGCGAGCTCATCCTCGCGACGGCACGGCCAACGTCGCCGTCGAGCGCCTCGATCTTGATTACGTCAGCGCCCATGTCGCCCAGCATCGAACTCGCCACCGGGCCGAACTGGTACATGGTCCAGTCCAGCACCTTAAGGCCCTTCATCGGACCGTTCACACCGTTTCCGTTTGTCGTGCTCATCGCAACCTCTAGTGACGCTTAAATGTGTGATCAGGCACTGTCGCCCTCATCAAGAGGGTGGTGTGCGAGGTTTTCACCCTCACCCCCGTATCAAGTACGGGGCAGGCTCTTACAGGGGTAGGTAAACCGGCAGTTCGTTCGTTCCCGGATCAAGTCCGGGACGGGCTCTGAGCTTGTCGAAGGACACTCCTATCCCCTGGATTCCGGCCTCCGCCGGAATGACGATTTGCGAATACCTACCCCTGTCAGCCCTTAGGGAGAGGGGGTCTGTTGGGCGGTGCTCATGCCTGTCCGTGTCTCTTTCTACCTTTGTGAACCCTTCTGGGAAGAGGGTTTCACGAAGAGGTCAGCCGCCCTCGGCTATCAGGTCCGAGATTCGCTCTCCGATCATCATCGTGGTGACGTTGGTGTTCGCGCGGATGCAATCGGGCATGATCGACGCGTCCGCCACCCTCAGCCCGGACAGCCCGTGCACCCTGCCATTCTGGTCGACCACCGCCATCGGGTCGTCCGCGGGCCCCATCTTGCAGGTGCCCGAGATGTGCTGGCCTGTCGTGGCTTCCTTCATCAGCCACTCATCAAGCGCATCATCAGAGTCCACCACCTCGTCCGGCGGCTCGATCCGTTCTTCGATGACATCCTTGAAGTCGGGATGCTGCACCAGCTCCAGGCACTTTCTGACTCCCTCGCGGGACCGTTGCCGGTCGAACTCCTCGGAGAAGTAGTTGTAGTTCAGGTTCGGCTGAACCGAGACGTCCGTCGAGGCGAGCGTGAGCTCTCCAGAGCTCACGGCCAGGTCGAGCACCACCAGCATCCTGATGCCGAGCGGCTCCATCCGGTCTCCACCCCTGTTGATCCGCTCCGTCGCGAAGTTCTGCATCGAGATCTTCATGTCGTTGCGCAGGTCGGATCCCGTGGCGGTATAACGCAGCATGAGCTGGCTTCTGGGGGCAAACCCGTCGAGCTCGATCTCGGGCTTGGTCCTCCATGTCGCCCAAACCACGGGATGGTCTCTGAGGTTCTGACCGACTCCGGGCAGATCGTGCACCACAGGAACACCAACCTCCTGCAGGTGGGCGGCTGGGCCGATTCCAGACAGAAGCAGAATCTGCGGAGATGCAATGGCGCCTGTGCTCAGCACGATCTGGTCGCCTTCGGCTACGAACTTCTCGCCGCCGCTCTCGACCTCGACACCCGTTGCGCGACCGTCCTCGATGATCACGCGGTGAGTCGTGCAGTTCGCCCTGATCGTCAGGTTGAGCCGGTGCCTCGACATCGACAGGTAGCCGACGTTCGTGCTCCACCGGATGCCGTTCGGGTTATTATACGGCGTCGGGCCGATTCCGGTCACGTCCGGGTGGTTTTGGTCCGGCCCGTCTGGGTGTCCAGCCGCCTTCGCGGCGTTGTAGAAGGCAGTTTGCATGGGCGGCCACTCAGCCTGTTCCTTGAACCGGCGACAGATGATCGGCCCCTCGGTGCCGTGGAAGTCGCCGCTGAAGTCGGTGTCCGTCTCCAGCTTGCGGAAGAACGGCAGCACTTTCTCATAGTTCCACTGGTCGTTGCCTCGCGATGCCCAGCCATCGTAGTCCTCCGGCATCCCGCGCAGGAACACCTGGCCGTTGATCGCGCTCGATCCGCCGGTCACCCTGCCGCGCGGCACCATCATCGGCTCCGCAATGGGCGTCGGCTGACCCCAGAACTGCCAGTTGTGGTCGCTCGTCATCACGTCCATGCCGGTCGCGTAGCCTTGTCTTACCTCTTCCGGCAGGGTATCTATATCCGCGTAGTCCGGACCCGCCTCCAAAAGCAGCACAGACCGGTTCGGGTCTTCTGAGAGCCTTGTGGCAAGAATTGCCCCAGCCGAGCCCGCACCAACGACGATGTAGTCATACTTCATCAGAAAACCTCCCCCGGACATGATGTGAAGCGAATTGCAGGAATCCTATATTTCTAATTCCAGGTCGTCAATACTGGTGAGGTCCTGAATCTTATCTCCTGCCTCTCACGAAAATAGGCCAGATCGTGCACGACACCGCAATCGCAACTGCCCCCAATACGACCGCGATTCTATAGGTGTCCTGGAATGCGAGGATGAACGCATGGTCTTCCGGTAACGACACTCCCCGCGCTCCCAAGCGGGCCGAGAAGATAGCCCCCATTATCGCCACGCTGAACACCGTACCCAGACCTCGCGACAGCCCCATGATCCCGCCTCCCATTCCCAGGCGGCCCGCTGGCATAGACCCCATTATCAGGTTGGCGTTCGCCGACTGGAACAGGCCCGTACCTACGCCGACGCCAATGAGTCCGACAGCCACGTGCACCACGGTCGAGCCCTCACTCAGACTCGACAGGGACACCATGGCGACGGTCGCGGCCGTCAGCCCTCCGGTAATCGTGTACACCGGATGCCACCTGTCAGAGAGCCACCCGCCAAGAGGCGCAGACAGTGCGGTGGCAACTGTCATGAGCATAAGTAGCAGTCCCCACACGCTCGCGCTCGCACCCAGCGACTCCACCACGAAGAACGGCAACAGAAACCAGTTCACGAACGTCGACACCATCGCCAGCATGGCGACAATCAGAGCCGGTGCGAGCACCCTGTTCCTGAGGACCGAAAGCTGCAGCACCGGGCGCACTGCCCTGCGTTCCACGAGTACAAATACGACCATGCCCGCAGCCGCGAGGACTCCCAGCAGCGGCACGTACGTCGTCGTCCAGCCGTTCCTGCCTCCCAGCGAGAACATGAGGATAAGCGCCCCGACTGCCGTGAACAGCGTCACGGACCCCCAAACGTCGAACCCTCTCCATACTCCAGATTTGTGGCGCTGCCCTGATTCGTCCGGCAGCCTCAGCAGCAGCGTTGTGAACGCGATCGCTGCCAGGCACAGCGGCACCCTGCCAAGGAAGATGGCTCTCCAGCCGAAGGCGTCCACCAGTGCACCGCCGCCGAGAGAGCCAGCCATCATACCCAGCGTTCCCAGAGCGGCCATGATGCCGAGCGCGCGTCCTCTAAACTCGGACGGGAACAGCCGTGTCACGATAGCCGGCGCCAGTACCATGAGCAGCCCGTTTCCAACCGCCTGAAACACGCGCAGTCCGAACAGCAGCCCCAGGCTCTGGGCGAAGCCGATGGCGAAGACCGCCACCGTGTACCCAATCAGGCCGAGCACGAACATCCTCTTCAGCCCGAACGCGTCTGCAGCGCCGCCCAGTCCCAGGTGCATGGCAGTGCTGCTGCCCACGTACAGGATGATGATCCACTGGATCGTGATCGCGTCCGTTCCGAAGCTGTCGGTGATGTTCGGAAGCGCGACATTCACGGTGATGTCGAGAGACGTCAGGAACATCCCCGACGCCGCCGAGACGAGGCCTATCCACTGTGCCCTGGATGAGATTCGACTTTCGCTGGTCTCTAACATGCCATTCTCGTCACTGGTCGGGATGTAGGGGCGGTTCGCGAACCGCCCCTACGGGTGGTACCACCGCATTCGTTACGTCTACGGCCATAGGCTGGCTGAGACTGTGTCAGTTTGGTAGGCAGTGATTTCACCCTCACCCCCGTATCAAGTACGGGGCAGGCTCTAGCCCTCTCCCTGAGGGAGAGGGGACATTCGATCCAACAGAGGGGTGCTGATAAGTTGATACAGGTTCAACATTGACTGGCTGTCAGATTTGACATGGTAGGTGCTGTATGCTTGACTCTCAAGCGAATTCATTTCAGAGGCTTCTCCTAACATGAACCACATCCAGATAGATTCAGACCTTCAAAATGGGATACCGCTGGAAAAGCCCCCTACCGCACTTGCATTCGTGGATGGGCAGCCATATGGGGTAACCAGGACAAGTAAAGCCGTTCCTTCAAGTTGCGCATTCTGGACGGAGGCCGAGTCCGGTGTGTTCTACGCCGCCGACGAGGACCACTACAACTGCACGCTCGGCACGATGGTCATGGGATTCGAGCTGCCCGAAGAGCAGATGAATACCCTGATGACCGAAGTCGGCATGATGTGCGAGATGGAGTACGTCAGGGAGGAAGAGGTCCCGAACGTCCCCAAGGTGGAGAAGCAGTCGAGTGGGATAGTGTACGGTCCGCTCGCGGAGTTGCCGGTGGACCCCGACGTGGTCCTGCTCTGGGTGAAACCAAGTCAGGCCATGGTCGTCAATGAGACAGCAGGACAGATGAACTGGGCAGCTTCACCGGCTGGAGTCTTCGGACGCCCCGGCTGCGCCGCGATCCCCGTCGCGCTGTCGCAGGGGAACGTTTCACAGTCTTTCGGCTGCACAGGAATGCGAATCAACTCCGGCATATCGGACGAGTACATGCTGATGGCCGTCCCCGGAGACAAGATCGAGTCGCTTGCGGAGTCGCTGTCGCATGTGACCGACGTCCACGCCAAGCTGACAGACCACTACGAACAGAAAGCCGCCGCACTTAACTGATTACTGAAAGTCAGACCTGACATCCAGAAAGAGACTCAAATGACAGAAGCAACCGCACCAGAACAGTACCGCGGCTCCCTCGCCATCCCCAACCACGACGACCGCATGGGCGTAACCGTCGTCATAGACAGGTCCGACGGCTCAGTCACGCTGAAATTTGATGAGCCTGTCGCAGGGTCCGCAGAGTGGCACGGAGAGAAGGTCCTGCTGATGGACAGGCCCAAGTACCAGGAGATCCAGTTCGCCACCACCGACCTCCCCGTGGAGACCGTCGAACTCACCTGGAAGATGAACCAGTCCAAGCTCGACAACACGATTGCTGGGGTCGTCGTAGCCAGGCCCAACACCGTGCGTGTACGGGGGGAAAAGGGGTTCATCCTGACGCGGGTGTAGGGCAGCCACTCACATAGCAGTCAACAGTCCATAAGTCCGGCATCCTCGCCGGCGTCCCATTTGCCGCGTGGTTGATGTGGCGGCTACAATTTGAGTATCGGCTGGTCGGCTGTGCCGACATAGACGGCAGTGGACGAAGGCACCTGTCTTGAAAACAGGCATACGTTAAGCGCGTATCGCGGGTTCGAATCCCGCCCCCTCCGCCAACCCAACGCCTTTCCACATCTCCACATCGACCATTGTTCACCCGTCAAGCCGTGACTGCACGCCCTGCGCTACAATATCCTGCGGACAACAACCAAACGGAGCTATTCCATGAAGATCCATGAATACCAGGCGAAAGAAGTCTTTGCGAGTTATGGCATTCCGGTGCCCAGTGGGCGCGTGGCGACCACGCCGGACGAGGCTGCTAAGATAGCGGCTGACATCGGCGGTAAGGTCGTCGTGAAGGCGCAGGTCCACGCTGGCGGACGCGGCAAGGCTGGCGGCATCAAGGTCGTCGACTCTCCGCAGGCGGCGGCTGAAGCCGCTGAGGCCATGCTCGGCACCACTCTCGTCACCTTCCAGACCGGACCTGAAGGCGTCCCTGTCAGCAGTGTGCTGGTGGAGGAGGCCGTCGATGTCGAGTCAGAGATGTACGTCGGCATGGCTGTCGACGGCGCCGCTGAGGGCATAGTCGCCATCGCAAGCGCAGCCGGAGGTATGGAGATCGAGGAGGTCGCTGAGACCACGCCTGAGAAGATCCTCACGGTCGCGATTGATCCCGTGCTCGGCCTGCAGCCCTTCCAGGGACGCAAGCTCGCGTACGGACTCGGAGTCGCCGACTCACTTAACCGTCCCGTGGGCGGACTGATGGCCGCGCTGTACAAGCTGTTCGAGGAGAACGACTGCTCTCTCGTCGAGATCAACCCTCTCGGGGTCACAACAGACGGTCGAGTGCTGGCAATGGACGCGAAGATCAACATAGATGACGACGCCATGTTCCGGCGCCGGGACATAGTCGAGTTGCGCGATGTCGAGCAGGAAGACCCGCTCGAGGTCGAGGCCGGCAAGTTCGACATCAACTACGTCAAGCTGGACGGCGACGTCGGCTGCATCGTCAACGGCGCTGGACTCGCGATGGCGACGATGGACGTCACCCACGCGGCCGGAGCTTCGCCCGCCAACTTCCTCGACATCGGAGGCGGTGCGGACGAGGAGAAGTGCGCCAAGTCGCTGGAGATCGTGCTGTCGGACGAAAACGTGAGGCGCGTCCTGGTGAACATCTTCGGAGGCATTCTCAGGTGCGACGTTGCAGCACGGGGATTCGTCATGGCATCGGAGCGAGCGCCCGACAAGATGCGACCGATGGTGGTGCGGATGCTCGGCACCAACTCAGACGAGGGTCGGGACATACTTGCCAACTCCGGGCTCGACGTCGTCCTCGTAGACGACCTCAACCAGGCCGCAGAGGCCATTCGCAAAGCCGGGTAGGGGGCACGCTATGACGGCAATCAAGAAAGACGTGACTCCCGTCAGCGGCACCGTAAACGTGCTGCTTGAGCACCAGTATACGTTGCTAGATAGTACTCCCACGTGTTGGGTGTTCGAGTCCAAGCATCCAGAAACCTACGCGTTCGCCTTGCCTGCCACGAGAAAACTTGTCCCTGTGGAGATGGTGCGTCAGGCGTTGCGCTCAGAACCGCTGGACGTTGATGCTGTCGTCGAACAGTCGGTTGAGAAGTCTGACGAAGAGGCCGCCCGGCGGTACTATGCTGGCGAAGATCCGGTCGTGCTCGATGAGGAAGAGGTGTTGAAGGCGCTTAGGGAGACTCCTCTTCGGCGCACCGAGATCTCTGAAGAGGATATGAGATTCATCCAGGAGTTTACTGACCGCATCGAGGAGGAGTCACTCAAGGTAAGAGATGAAGATCGCGTTGACGTGTCCGGCAATCTCAAGTACTACCTCTCTGGTGGGGAGTAGAGCATTCAAAGCGAATCTTTCGGTGAAGTCTTTATCGATGCCAGCTTTTGGCTAGCCTACGCTAACCCCAGAGATGAGAGGAGTCGATTGGCCAGCCGAATTTGGAATGACCTGAGTCGGCAACGGCTAGGCCTCGTGACCACGAACTGGACTCTCTACGAAGCACTCACGTATCTCAACAGCAGACGCACTGGAAGGCATGACTTGGCCGAAAGGCTTCTAGACGTAGCACGACGAAGGGCACAGGTGGTCGACGCTTCGCAATTCGAGCAACAGGCGCTGGACATCTTCATCTCACATTCTGACAAGCGATGGAGCGTGGTTGACTGCGCAAACTTCGTCTGCATCCGTGAACGCGGGTCACTCTTCGCGTCATCATTCGATAGAGACTTTGTCCAGGCTCAGAGCGAGTTCTCGTTTCGGGTCTTGGGACTCAGGAGTTAACAGATGAGCATACTGGTAGACAGGAACACCAAGTTGATGGTGCAGGGCATCACCGGACGCGAGGGCAGCTTTCACGCGATGCGCTGCCGCGAGTACGGGGCGGACCTCGTTTCGGGCGTCACGCCTGGACGCGGCGGCCAGATGTTCGATGACGATGTCCCCATCTACAACACGGTCGAGCAGGCCGTCGATGAGACCGGCGCAAACGCTGCGCTGATCTTCGTTCCTCCGCCTTTCGCTGCTGACGCCATCGTCGAGTCCATCGACGCCGGAATGGACGTGATCGCCTGCATCACCGAGGGCATCCCCGTGATGGACACCGTGCGTGTTGTGCGCTATCTGAAAGGCAAGTCAACGACCCTGATCGGCCCCAACTGCCCGGGAGTCATATCTCCTGGCGAGAACTTCAAGATGGGCATCATGCCAGGTCACATACACAAGGCGGGGCGCGTGGGCGTAGTGTCGCGCAGCGGCACGCTGACCTACGAGGCCGTGGGACAGCTCACCGAGCTAGGAATCGGTCAGTCCACCTGTGTCGGTATCGGCGGCGACCCGGTCAACGGCTCATCGTTCGTGGACATTCTCAGGATGTTCGAGGACGACCCGGACACTGACTCCGTCGTGCTGATTGGCGAGATCGGTGGCACCAGGGAGCAGGAGGCGGCCGAGTTCATCGGAAGCGACGAGTTCACGAAGCCCGTCGCGGCGCTGATAGTTGGACAGAGCGCACCTCCAGGCAAGCGGATGGGACACGCGGGCGCGATCATCACCGGCAGCGCCGGACGAGCCAGCGAGAAGGTCAAGGCGCTGGCCGCCGCCGGGGTCAACATCATCCCGGCCCCGGGAGAAATCGGTGTCACCGTCCAGGAGATGGTGGGAAGCCAAGGGTAGACACTCGTCCGCTAATGACTCCATCGTCATTCCCGCGGAGGTGGGGGCAAGATTGGTGTCGGGTTAGTCTCGACAGTTGACAGTCAGGCCTTTTCACCCTCACCCCAGCCCTCTCCCATCAAGGGAGAGGGGGTTCTGTTGAAGCAGCCATCAACGAGGCAACGGAGAGTCTATCACCGGAAAAACTTGTGCTAGACTGATAGACAAGAACCGACGACCAACTCTAGTGCCCTTTCACAGGTGAGTTTGAGCCGCTTGGAGTTAGCTACAGACCGCGATCTGGAAGTCTTGATCGACAAGCTTCCGTCCCACATCCAGTCGCCGCTTCGCGACAGAAATGACCTTGACCACCTCCTCGAAGTAGTCCTCGACCTCGGACGAGTGCCTGAGGCGCGCTTCAGGGATGAGAGCGTCATACTCAACCCCGACGAGGTCACGGCCGACGATATCGAGCACACCATCGAGCGCATCGGCCAGTTCGGCGAGGACAACCGCGCCGGTATTGAACGCACGCTTCACCGCATCTCAGCGATCCGCAACCGCTCGGGTACCGCAATCGGCCTGACCCTGAGGGTCGGACGCGCCGTGTACGGAACCATCCGTGTCGTCGAAGACCTCATCATGTCCGGCAAGAGCGTCCTGCTGCTGGGCAAGCCCGGAGTCGGCAAGACCACCATGCTCAGAGAGGTCGCCCGCGTGCTCGCCGACGACGCCCACAGACGAGTGATCGTCGTCGATACGTCCAACGAGATTGCCGGAGACGGGGACATACCCCATCCCGCAATCGGACGTGCCCGCCGGATGCAGGTGCCGTCGCCCGCGCTGCAGCACAACGTGATGATCGAGGCAGTCGAGAACCACATGCCAGAGGTCATCATCATCGATGAGATCGGCATCGAGCTCGACGCCAACGCCGCACGCACGATCGCAGAGCGCGGCGTGCAGCTCGTCGCGACCGCACACGGCAACACGCTCGACAACCTGGTCATGAACCCGACGCTGTCCGACCTGGTCGGAGGCATCCAGTCGGTGACGCTGGGAGACATCGAGGCCCGACGACGACGCACCCAGAAGACAGTACTGGAGCGGCGCGCTCCGCCGACGTTCGACGTGCTGGTAGAGATCCAGAGCTGGACCGAGGTCGTCGTTCACCCGGACGTTGCCGACACCGTGGACCGGATGCTGAGAGGCTACTCGATCACTCCCGAACAGCGCACCGTCGCTGCGGACGGAACGATCTCCAAGACGCGCCCCCAGGTCACACAGGGACAGAACGGCTCCTCATCGCAGATGAGGGGACTGCCCTTCAATAACAACGGCGACTGGGGCAACGGCAGCAGGCGCGAGTCTGCACCAGAAGAGAAGAAGCCCACACCTCCTGCCAAGGTCACCCACATCATGCCCTACGGCGTGAACCGCGGTAAGCTGCAGCAGGCGGTGCGTCACACCAACTCGCCGGTAGAGGTCGTCGACAACATCGCCAGCGCGGACCTGCTGCTGACGACCAAGAACTACTACCGTCGCAAGACCAACGCGCTTCAGTCAGCCGAGCAGAAGGGCAAGCCGGTCTACGTGCTCAGGCGCAACACGACATCTCAGATCGAGCAGTTCGTCAAGGCTGTCACCCGCGACAAGCGGCACGGTCGGCACGACCAGGCGCTCGACGACGCCATGCGCGAAGCCGAGGAAGCGGTCGGCCGCGTTCAATCGGGCGAGCACCAGGTGCAGCTCGACCCCCGTGGGGCGTACGCGCGCCACGTCCAGCACGAGATCGCCGAACAGAACGGCCTGACCTCCCACAGCGTCGGCAAGGAACCCGGGCGCAGCGTGGTCATCTACAACCGCTGATTCTTCCCAAACTGTGACCAATGCCAAGGTTGTGCGTTAGCACCATGCGTCGGCGTACAATGTCACGCGACTGACGACCAATCCGTTACGGCGATCTGAAGGAGCGAGGTTTGGCGCTGTTTATTTCGTTAGAGGGAGGGGAGGGCTCCGGCAAGACCACCCAAGTAGAACGACTATCGGATGCGCTTGCCAAGCTGGGTGTTCCTGCACTGAAGATCCACGAGCCTGGGTATACTGAACTCGGAGACCACCTTCGCTATCTCATCAAAAGCAAGCCATGGGGTGTGACTATCTCGCCAGCAGCTGAACTCTTTCTCTTCGCAGCGTCGCGGGGCGAGTTGGTTTCCAAAGTGCTGAGCAGGAAGATGAAGGATCCACGGCTGGTTATCATCGCTGACCGATACGCTGACTCGACTATCGCTTATCAAGGCTATGGCAGACGACTGCCTCTGGCTCAAGTAGTGGCGGTCAACCAGCTGGCAACCGGTGGACTCATGCCTATAAAAACCTTCCTCCTCGACTGTCCACCTGGAAGGGGCCTACAGCGTGTGGACGTGCAGGCGCATCTCTTCGATATAGAACTGACGGGCCGCGCTGATCAGGACGGCGCCAGAAGGTTCGAGGACGAGCCGCTTAGCTTCCATGATCGCGTACGTACAGGTTACCGAGCGTTGGCCGATAGGGAGCCTGACCGCTGGGAGGTGATCGATGCGTTGGCCAGTCCTGATGAGGTGTTTCAGTCCATTTGGAGCGTAATCCAGCGCATGGATGAGTTCCAGAGCATTCTAAATCATATCCAGGACGTGCCAGCGCTCCTTAGCGCCTATGACAGTGCCTCCTGAGATACGGCCCGTCCCGAGGGCGGAGTGGACCGCACTGGGCAGTGAGGGATCGCTCAACGTCGACGGCAAGGTGCTGATGATCCTCGACAACCTGACCGTCGCACTGATGCGTTTCGAGCCGGAAGGCGCCATTCCTGAGCGCGCCGCGCCCTACCCGACGGACGTCGTCTGCGTCGAGGGTGGAGGGTTCACCGAGGTCTCAGGCGAGGAGGCCGAGCTGAAGTCGGGATTCAGCGTCCGCTGGCCGGCCAACGCCACGCGGCGGCTGTGGACCGAGACGGAGTCGATGACGGTGCTCGTGGTGGAGCACTTCAGACCTTCGTAACGGACTTCGCCTTCTGCCTGGACCGGACGCTTCCGGCCACGTAGGCGGTCGCACCTATCACCGTACCCGCGCCTGCTATGGCGAACGTCGCCGCCGCGCCTGCCACGGCGCCGATCGGTCCGAATGCGAACGCTCCGCCTGAGCCTCCAATGTCCCAGCCCGACTGCAGCGTTGCGAGCGTCGAGCTCCGCTCACGCGGCGGCACCCTGTCCACTACCAGCGACTGCATCGCAGGCTGGATCATCCCGAAGCCGAGTCCTGCGAAGACTCCGGAAGCCATGAACAGCAGCCGTATCTCGGCGGTGGCGAGTATGAACATGCCAGCCCCCACAATGAGCAGGCCGGGCACGATCACCGCGCCTCTGCCCAGCCTGTCGGAGACTGCACCTGAGACAGCAAGCGAGATCATCGAGGTGATCGAGTACATCGTGAAGTACAGACCGGGGTTGCCGAAGTTCCGCTCCTCGGCGAGCTGCGGGAGGAACGTCGAGACCGGCGCGGTCGTGAGCGTGTAGGTCACGAACACGATGGTCGGGAACAGCGCATGCCTGTTGATCAGCGGCACCTTGTCGCCCTGCGTCCCCGGCTGCACGGGCAGGTTGATGCGCGCCGCAGACATGCCCACCACGGCGAAGCACCCCACGAAGCTGAACGCTGAGGCGAAGATGAACGCGCTCCCGAAGCCGTAGTTCTGCAGCACCCAGAACGCGGCCGGCGGCGCATACAGGCTCGCCGCCGAGATCGAGTTGCCCATGTATCCCATCGCCTCGGCGCGCCTGTGTCCGGGCGCGAGGTTGGCGACGATCGTGGAGGTCGCCACCGGGCACAACGCAAGTCCGACTCCCTGTAGCACTCTCGCTGGCACTATCAGCCACACGTCGACGGCGAGTATGTGAAGCACCGTCGCGACCCCCATGACGGCGATCCCGCCAAACGCGACCCGCTTGGCGCCGATGCTGTACACCCACTGCCCGGCGAACGGCCGGACCACCAGCCCGACAACGCCGAACGAGCCGACGATTATCCCAAGCTGCCAGTCTGCGCCGCCGCGCTCGATGACGTACAGCGGGATGAGCGTAAACATCGCCGTGTACGACGCGAAGATGCAGTGAGCAACAAGCAGGTTGAGAACGAAGTCGCGCGTCCAGAGGCGGGCGGGCTCGTCAGGGGTGGTGGGGGTCAAGTTAGGGGGGTCGCTCTAGGTACTGGTAGCACAATAGAGCCGAAGAGAGTCTGTGACTTGACTGTCATTGAGGAGAAATATGCGATGTCGGTTGCGATTCATGGATACCCGAGTATTGTAACAGGACATAAAAGAACCTCCCTAACTCACGGCCTGCCTCGTGAGGTGAACCCAGTGGCTTCATAGCATCCTTCATGCATGCTGACTCACTGCCACAATGAGATACGGGAACTCCCGTCTTGGAACGTGTGTGCTATCAACGTATACTGATTCAGCAAGGAGTCGCGGGCTGTTGAAAATAGTGGTCTGGAAGAGAATCGCATCTGATGAAGTGTGTTGATTGCGAAAGGGAGAGCGTCGTCAACAGCCGCTGTTGGGAGTGCCATCGACGCTATCGAAAGAGGCAGCGCAGGGTCTCTTTGAGAAGACGATTGCTAGTCTTTAGGCGAGATGGAGGAAGGTGTGTGTACTGTGGCTGTTACTTACTAGAGCGGACTCATCCACTGAGATGCAGCTATGCTGAGAGCGGGGAATATTGGGAGATTGACCATAAGACGCCCGTGGACTCCTTTGGTACTAATGACTTCAATAATCTTCAGTTGACCTGTTCAATGTGCAACGCAGACAAGGGCACGATGAGTGATAGAAAGTACCGTGACGTACTCGCATCTCGCGTCGAATTTGAGGAATCATCCGAATCTACGAGTTCAGAAGAGCTTTGGCGAGGCATCATGGAGCGCCGGATCCTAACTCGCGAAGCGTTGCAGGAACAAGTGGATTCGACAGATAATACCGTTTCAGTCTGAGTATGCCGCATGACGGGAAGGTAGACCCTGGACCGCTTCCTCTATCCAGTCCCATCC
>JAGWBK010000064.1:10311-23333 GCA_021295915.1 Dehalococcoidia bacterium | reverse complement strand
CCCAGAACCCAGTCTACGCCGAGTCATACAAAGACTGCCCAGACCCTGAGTGCGAAGTCCACGGCAATCCCCCACCACTGGACTTCGACCCCAACGACTACCACTACTGACCTTCCATCGAAGACATCCCCTCTCCCTCGATGGGCTGACAGGGGTAGGTATTCGCAAATCGTCATTCCGGCGGAGGCCGGAACCCAGAGTCCGGGTACTGACGTCCTTTTGGTTCACCTACCCCCTAGCAACAAAATCAAGGCAATCACAAGAATCCGACGAATCACAGTTCAGACATCCAGTGCACCTTCGTGTACTTCGTGGATGACCCGGGCACTCCCCACACTCCTCTGGATTGCCGAGCGGCGAGCCACTTCGTGGGTTCCTGCTTTCGCGGGATTGACGGGGTGGCGGGTCGGGTCAGTCTACAGTCCCAGCACGAGCTTCAGACCAGACTCCACTCTTGTCAGAATATCTCCAGGCAATGCGCCAACCCTCTCCGTTAGAAACGACTTATCGACGGTGAGGATCTGAGAGACGTTGATCGTGGAATCTCGTGGCAGTCCAGAGGCGCTTTGTTCCAGCAGGACATTTCCCGGGGCCTCGGCAAGTCGCAGATTGGTAGTCACGGCAGCGACGACAACTGTACTTATCCGACTCTGGTTGAAAGGATCACTTTGAAGTACCACCACAGGCCTTCTGAATCCTGGGCCAGAGCCGGACAGAGGTGGCAGCGATGCCCACCACACGTCACCCCGGCGCATTACCAATCCTCGTCTGGCAGCGATGCCAACTGAAGCTGGGCCAGGGCACTGTCAAGGTCCGAGGACTCGTTTGAGTACACGTCATCCAATGCCTCACGGACCATCTCGCCATCGTGTTCGCTGATGTATGCTTCCAAGGCTTCCTTGAATAGCTGGCTCCTGGAGATACCGAGGCGACGTGCCAGGGAGTCAGCGGCGTGGAACACGGGATCTGGTATGGATACTGCTGTCTTCATGAGTCGAGTATAACTCTGGTTATACCAGGCTTCAAGGTCAAGGTGTTTCACCCTCGCCTCATCCACCATCAGGGCAATCACAAAATCCGACGAATCACAGTTCAGACATTTCGTGCGCCTTCGTGTACTTCGTGGATGAACCGCGCACTGCCCACACTCCCCTGAATTCCCGCCTTCACCAGAATGACGGGTGGCGGGGTGTGTCGGACCTGAGTGTGCTAGTTCTCCAGGCGGGAGAGACGGCGGAGGTCTATGCTCAGAACTCGGCCTCCAAAAGTTAGGAGGGCGGCTGCGAAGATGGCGAGCAGGATGATGTAGAGCGGCCCCATCAGCAGCCAGTTGATCGTCAGGATGAACGGCGGCAGGACGCGGCCTCCGCTGTCGGTTACTGCTACGGACGCTACCATCATGCGGCTCATCTGGAATCCGGCCCAGGTTCCGATGCCCAGGCCAATCAGGGCGACGAGCATGTGTTCCAGTCCTACCAGGCCTATCGTCTGGATGCGGCTGAATCCGAGTGACCTGAGCGAGCCCATTTCGCCCATGCTGCGCTCGGCGAACGCCAGCAGGTAGACAACGTATCCCAGCCCGGAGATGAACAGGATCACTCCCAGCGCGACGAGCACTATGGTGCGCCATCCCGCGGAGATGAGCGGGTCGATGTCCTGAGCGGCGAGCTGGTCTTCAAGTCCGATCGCGCTGCCGCGAGCCCTGACCATCCTGGACACGGCCTGGAGTACCTCCGCGTCGGCGCCTGGGGCAGCCTCGATGAATACCTCGTTTATCGCGGTGGCGCCAACCGGGTTCAATGCGTCCAGGTAGGTGAGCAGGGTGTCCATGTCGAAGACGAGGAATCCGCCGCGAGCAGGGTCCATCGTCGGGAAGTAGTCGACCACGTCGGTGACGACCATCGGGACGGCGCCGCCCGGGAGGTTGACCAGCAGGCCGTTGTTGACGCCCGCTCCCGTGTTGGCCGAGAACGTGCGGCTGGCAATGGCGGGAATGAAGCCGTGTCCACCGGCGCGATAGATGCCCCGGATGCCGACGTTGGTCTCCTTGCCGAACCTGAAGTGGGCGGCTCCCACGCCCGAGTTGGTGTTGTCGGAGATCTGGGTGACCTCGTCCGCACCGAGCTGGCTGGTGGCCAGCGTGACCCAGTCGAACGCCCCTTCGAATCCCTCGACGAGCGTGACCTCGCCGGTCTCGCTGACCGCCTGAAGGTCGTCGAAGGTGGCAGATCCGGCGGTGGCAGTCGCGCCAAAACCAGGCTCGTTGATCTGGATGGAGACCACCTTGATCGGGTGGACCAGGTCGGTGGGAATGACGGCGTCCACCATGTGCCAGCCGGGGTCCGGCATCTGACCGAACGTCACGGTATCAGTCTTTCCGTTAGCGTCCTCAAGGACTAACCAGAGGAAGATCAGCGGGTAGAAGGTCTCAGGGTTGACCCACATCTGGATGGTGTGGGAGCCTTCGGGCAGCTCGATCGTCCGCAAGGGTTCTTCCAGCTTGAGCGTGGCCAGTACCTCCGGCAGGGACTTCTCGGAGAAGTCCGGACGGTACCAGGCGTCGAAGGTGTCGGCGTCCACCGCGAGGAAGCTGAACCCGGAGCCGATCGATGCGGCCCCGATCTTTCCTGTGGCACGGTGCGCCGGGGAGACGACCTGCACGCCGGGGATGGAGCCGAAGTTCTCTTCCACACGCCCGTCCCTGCGACCGAGATAGGAGTCCAGATCGATCACCCGTATGTCGGAGCCTACGTTGTACCTGACCCTCTCCTCGTAGCTCCTGTCGAGTGTTGCTCCGACGGTTGTGGCCAGCACCCCGATGCCTCCGGCCAGCACCAGCAGCAGCACCAGCCACGAGTACTGGAGCGGGTTGCGGGCCATGTGCCACATGCTCATCGAGACCCAGACGGGCGCCCGGCGGGCAAACTCGGCCAGCAGTTGGAACAGCAGCTGCGCTGGCACCAGGCAAAGCAGGGCTATCGAACCGGCGAATACGAACGTCGACTGGTCCGGGTGCGGAGGGGACTGGTACGTGAACCATGCGACCGCGCCGATCTGCACGGCCATCCAGAAGACGAGTGCCAGCCGGCTGCTTTGCAAAGACCTGGCGGAGAGCCAGTAGGCGGCGGCGAAGACTCCTATCGCAACTCCCTGCGGCAGCCAGCCTGTGAAGTCGTCCACGCGGACGTAGTCGAAAGCGATGGCCCCGGTCAGCAGGGGAAGCGTGATCAGCGTCGCGAGATGCACAAGTCCCAGCGACTCGCCACTGACGTAGCGTATGAACATGGGGAACACGCGGAAGAACATCAGCCCGACCGCCATGAGGAAGAGCACCGGGGCGACCAGCAGCGCCTCGTTGACGTCCTGCTCGCCGAACAGGCTGCCTGAGACTAGCTCACCGCGCGCCTGAAGCTCCCAGAACAGGATGCCGCCGACCACTAGGAAGCCTATGTCTATGTAGAACCTCTGCACCAAGGGCATTGACGGGGGTCGGGAGGCCCTGAGCCTGTGGATGATCAGTCCGGCCCGCGCCCCGAGTACTCCCGGCACCACGAAGATGACCAGGCAGAGCAGTCCGGCGATGCCCGCAGCCGCGAACGGTATCCAGTTCGGGTGCACGGGCAGCGGTCTGCCGTCGGTTATGTGGTCGAAGTAGGGGAGCAGTCCGGCGAGCCACACCACGAGCAGGGCGAGGAACGGCGCGATCGCGGCCGCGACCAGGGTCAGGACTGCACCCTCGCCGAGGTACAGCCTTAGGAGGCGCCAGGTGCTGGTGCCTCGACTCCTGAACAGCGCGACATCGCTCTCGCGGTTCGGCACGAGATACGAGACGATCATGAACAGGAAGTAGAGGACGGCCACGCCCAGCACGGTGAGCATCAGGAGCAGCGGAACGCTGGAGAGGAAGCTCTGTCGTCCGAACCGGGCGAGCATGATGTCGATGCCGCTGAAGGCGAACGACCCCGGCAGCAGGATGGACAGCTCCTCGCCGAGCTGGTCCGTTCGCGCGCGCATCTCGGCCTTGGACCATCCCCTCAGGACCGTCGCATCGACTCCGCTGTACCAGGTGGAGTTGACCGCCGCTCCGGGGAAGGCCGTACCCACCGTTCCGGCCAGCACCGGCTGGCTGACGAACATGCCGAGCGCAGGCGGCGAGTTGGGCGTTATCTCGCCCTCCGGACTCGGAATCCTGGGGAACATGAACGACTCGGCGTCGTTCTGCCAGAAGGGGTCGTCGGGGTCTGTCGGGGCGATCAGGCCGGCAATCCTGGCCGACACCTTGACGGGCGAGTCCTGAGATGGCGCGACGATGAGAACGTCGCCGGGGACGAGGCCGCCGAATGCACCGGCTGTCGAAGTGCTCATCAGCACCTCGACCATCGGCCCCTGGGTGCCGCGGAGCGCGGTGTCTTCGGCGAGTCTGCCCTCGATTATCGTGATGTGCTCGTTCAGTCCGGTGAACGACTGGATGAGTCCCTCGACGGGCTGACGCGGCGGGGCTTCTTCGCCTTCTTCAAGCTCGTCTTCGTCGTCCGTAGAGGCGAGTTCGAAACCCGCCCCTAAATCCAATGGATCAGCCACAAGCTTGTCCGGAGGAATTACAGAGTAGAACGGTGTTCGCAGGTGGCGTTCGGTGCCGGTGTGGACAGGTGCGACGCTGGCCTCGATTGCCTGGTCGAGGGCCGTGCCAGTGCGCTCTATCTCGGGCACCTCCAGCGGAATGAAGTTGGATCGGGTTGTGATGGTGAAGTAGGTCTCGCCGTCGCGGGCGAGCGAGGACTCCACGGCGCTTTCGATGCCCTGACGTTCGAGGGCGTCGAGATAGACAGGGGCTGCCGACATCAGCAGCGTAGCGATCATGATGCCCAGAAAGATGCTGACCATGAGGCGCCAGTCTGTGCGAAGGCGCCGGAGGACGAGGTGACCGGTAGTCAGATTGTCAGAGTCTGTGGTCAGGGGTCAGTTCCAGTCTGTGTAGGGGGATGTAGTCCCTTCTCCCCTGGCGGGAGAAGGTTAGGATGAGGGGGAGTCGCTGTTTCAACATATTCACCCAGCGGTCAGTTCCTGTCTGTGTAGCGGCGGAGGGGGTCCCGCCCCTACCGTCACTGCATGGAGGATAGGATGTCATGAAAGTCGTTCTCCGGAGTACCAGCCTCCGTTCACGGGTGTGTACCTCTCGACTGTGTGGAGCGCGTTGAAGCCGAATCCGCCGGCTATCTGGACTGTGCCGTCGTCCATCAGCAGGGCGCTGTGGCCCCATCTTGCGTCGCGAATCGCTCCGCCGGGTCTCCATGTGGCATCGCGAGGGCTGAACAGCTCGGCGGTCCCGAGAGGCGAAATGCCATCCCTGGTACCGCCGACGACGAGCACCCGTCCGTCGGGCAGCAGCGTGGCGGTATGCGCAGCCCTCGACTCGGCCATCTGCCCCGCACGGGACCACGTCCCTGTCGAAGGATCGAATATCTCAGAAGAGGCGATCGGCACACCGTCGACGCCGTATCCGCCGACCATCAGCACCCTGCCGTCCGACAGGATGACGGCGACGTGGCCGTCCCTCGCTTCGACGAGGTCGCCGGCGCCGGTCCACGCACCGGTCGCGGGATCGTAGATTTCAGCTGAACTCACGCTGCGGTCATCGCGGCTCACGCCGCCCGCAACTAGCAGCCTGCCATCGTCGAGCAAAGTGGCGGTGTGGCCCCAGCGTGGAGTCTGCATCGGCGCCGCGGGAGTCCACCGACCGCTGAGCGTGTCGAGGACCTCGACGCTCGACAGCGCGTTGGAGCCGTCCCATCCACCGACGGCCATGAGGCTGCCACCCGCTTTCGCGGGCGCAGGCTCCAGCAGTGTGAGTGTGTGCCTGCTCCGGGCGTCGGCCATGTCATCGTACCTGTCCCAGACGGGACCATCGGGGTCATAAACCTCGGCGCTCGCCAGAGGGGTGGAGAGATGTCCCAGGCCTCCGGCGACGGATATACGGCCATCAGGCAGGACAGCTACGGCGTGGCCCCAGCGAAGCTCCGTCATGGGCTCGGTCCGAAGCCACTTGCGTATTCTCCCATCGAAGAACTCCGCCGTGTTCAGGCTGCGGCCGTTTGCGTCGTAGCCGCCCAGTAGGATGGGCGTGCCCGTTTCGGCGCACGGATCAGAGTCGTCACAGTCCATCAGCACCGCAACGTGGCCCCAACGGGGGCGCTGCGTCCTACCCGCGGCGGCCCAGGCCCCGGAGCCGGGTACGTACAGCTCAGTACGGGTGAGTGGCGAGAGCAGGCCCGCCTTTCCTCCCGCGACAATCACGTTTCCGTTCGGGAGAAGGGTCGCAGTGTGTCCCCTGCGCGGGGCCAGCAGGTTGGCGGTCTTCGTCCACGAATCGTAAACAGGGTCGAACACCTCGACGGTGTGGAGCGGAATCGCTCCACCACCTCCGACCACGATGATCCTGCCGTCCGTGAGAAGCGTTGCGGTGTGTCCGCCCCTGGACTGAAGCATCGGCACGCCGGGAGTCCAGACGCCCACAGACCCGTCATCCCCACGAAAGCGGGGATCGAATGTCTCCGTAGAGTCGTAGGCGGCGCTGCCGTCCCTTCCTCCAATGACCATGATGCGACCGTCAGGCAGAAGAGTCGCGGTATGCTCACTGCGCGCAGTGGACATCGCAGAGGCCTTCGTCCACGAGTTGGAGGCCGGATCGTAGATCTCCACGGACGCGACCGCGTCACGTCCCTGCTTACCTCCGGTCACGAGCACCCTGCCGTCGGGCAGCAGCGTCGCGGTGTGGGCAGCCCTGGCGACGGCCATGTTGGGACCGCTGGCCCAGGCTCCGGTCGCAGGGTCGTAGAGCTCAGTCGAAGGAGTGGGAATGAACTTGTCGGAGCCGCCTACGATAAGTACGCGACCGTCAAGCAGCAGCGTCGCGGTGTGGTCTATGCGCGGGACCGTGAGCGGCGCGGCGTCTGTCCAGGACTCGGTGTCCGGGTCGTAGAGTTCGGTCGCAGCCGTGACGCTGCCGATACCCCCACCGCCAGCTATAAGCACCCTGCCGTCGCGCAGCAGCGTCGCGGTGTGACCCGCGCGGGCCGTCGAGATCGGGCCGACGAGGGTCCACAGGCCGGTCGTAGGGTCGTAGTACTCGGCGGAGGTTAGCTCGTCGTCTTCGCCGGTGCCCGCAACGGTGAGTATGGTGCCGTCCGGCATGAGCGTTGCAGTGTGCTCAGTGCGGGCCTCTCTGGAGCTTCCAGGAGCGTCGGGAGAGCCAATCTGAGGTTCAGGGGCTACGGCAACTGCGACCGGTTCCCCAACCTCCCCCTCGGCATCGTCAGTGGGGGTGCTATCACACGCGACAACGAACCCGACAAAGGCCGCAGCCAGAAGCCAGACAGCCAGCTTAAAGCTGGACATGTGAGTGAAAGAAAGAGCCTCAAGCACGTTCGGTGGTCGCATTTGTGAATTGTGTAGTAGGCGGTTAGGGCAAGTCAACGAGGGGTGGGGGACATTAGGACAATCTCGGAGCCGGTACCTGTGTCAGTATCATTAGTGATACTATAGTGTGGTGGTAGACAACGTTGAAGAAATCATTGGCAGGCTTCGCAGCAATCCGCGAGGAATCAGATTCAATGACCTCGCGAGAATCTGTGACAGATTCTTTGGAGAGCCTCGACAGAGGGGAACCAGCCATCGGGTCTATCGGACACCATGGCCGGGCGATCCCAGGGTTAACATCCAGAACGATAGAGGAATGGCCAAGGTGTACCAGCTCCGGCAGGTCATCAGGGCAATAGAAAAACTGGAGGCCATGAGTTGAGCGATCACTACACATACCGCGTGACATGGTCTGTTGACGATGAGGAGTACATTGGGCTGTGCACCGAGTTCCCGTCGCTCAGCTGGCTTGCGTCCTCTCCAGACGAGGCGTTCACAGGTATACGACAGCTTGTGTCTGACTGTCTGGAGGATATGCGGACAACTGGAGAGACGCCTCCGAAGCCGATTGCCGACCGGAGCTACAGCGGTAACTTCGTGGTCAGGGTACCTTCAGAGGTACACAGGGCTCTGGCCATTCGAGCCGCCGAGGAAGGCGTGAGTCTCAACAGACTCGTAAGTGCCCGACTTGCAGCGCACGACTCCACCTGAACTGACTTTGGGGTTGTTTCCCAGACGTCTGTGGGTTCCAGCTAGGTCGTGCCCCGCCCCCGGCGGAGGCCGCGGCCGGGGAGGGCGCCGGTGTTGTCGCCGTCATCGATGACGACCTGGCCGTTGACTATCACGTAGTCGATGCCGACGGGGTAGTGCTTGGGATCGCCGTGCCTGGCGTGGGTCTTGACCGTGTCGGGGTTGAACACGACGATGTCGGCCCTGAAGCCGTCTCTCAGGATGCCCCGGTCGGGCAGTCCGAGACGCTGCGCCGGGAACGAGGTCATCTTGCGAATGGCCTCGGGGAGACGCAGGTGCTTCTCGGCCCTCACGAACTCTGCTAGCACTATCGGGAAACAGCCGTACGTGCGCGGGTTAGGGTACTCGCCGAACAGGATGGCGTCGGACGCGATCATGCCCGCCGGGTGCGAGACGAACGCGTGCAGCGTGTGTGCGTTCGTGCCCAGTCCGACGGTCGAGATACCCAGGTTCTCCTCCAGCAGCAGGTCGAAGAGCGCCTCAGCCGGCTCCTGGTTGCGCATCTCGGCGATGTCGGTGATGAGGCGGCCGTCGTACTGCGCGTTCTGAGGCTGGGTGAAGTTGGTCAGCCAGTTGTTTTCGAGCCTGCTCGGAGCCAGCTCCTTCGCCATCCGAGCACGGTCGGCGGGGTCGCGCAGCGCGGCCATCAGCCTCTCAGGTCCGCCGTCCTTCGCCCAGAACGGCAGCCCGATCGTGATCGTGGTGCCGGAGTAGGGGTACGTGTAGCAGTCGAAGGTGACGTCCATGCCGCCGGCGCGGGCGTCCTCAACGAGTCCGAGATAGTCGTGGTGGCTTCCGACTCCCTGCGCGCTCTGCCGGTAGTGAGTCAGATGAATGGGTATGCCGGAGCGCCTGCCGATCTCCAGGGCCTCCTCCCACGGCGCGAGCAGGCCGGTCGACAGCAGGCTGGCGCGGGTGTGGGTGTGGTAGAAGCCGCCCATGCTGGCTGAGACCTCGGACAGCTCGACAAGCTCGTCGGTATCGGCATACGCGCCGGGCGGGTAGTCGAGTCCGGTGGAAAGGCCCCACGCGCCCTCCTCCATCGCCTCGCGGACGACCGCCTTCATGTTCGCCATCTCGTCGTGTGTCGCGGGTCTGTCGTTCCAGCCGACGCCCCAGATGCGCACGGGCGAGTTGCCGAGGATGTAAGCGACGTTGATCGCGACGGAGCCGTCGAACTTGCCTATGAAGTCGGCGACGGTCAGCCAGTCGGCGGGCATCGGCGGGTAGCCGTTGAGTCCCGAGTCGAGCCAGATGTAGCGGTGAAGCTCCTCCTGCGTCTTGAACGGAGCGTGAGAGATGCCGTCGATGCCGACAAGCTCTGTCGTCACGCCCTGGCGCACCTTGGGATCGTGGTGCGGCTCACCGAGCATGGTCAGTCCGGCGTGGGAGTGGAGGTCGATGAAGCCTGGGCAGACGACACGCCCGCCGACGGCGATGGTTCGCTCCGCCTCGAGGCCGGACACGTCTCCTCGGTGAATGGAGACGGTATCGCCCTGGACGCCGACAGCGGCGTGGAAACCCGGGCTGGCCGTTCCGTCGATAACGAGTCCGCCGGTAATGAGAAGGTCTAGCATGGGAAGAGTCGGCCTCCGGTAGTTTGGTCAGACTTTACCAGACTTGGCGGGTGGGCTCTGCAAGAGGCGGCCTACTGCCGGAGCCTGTGTCAGCTTGGAAGGTAATCGATGTAGGGGCGGTACGCGAACCGCCCCTACGGGACATGCGGGCGAGACGCCCGCGCTCCGTGTGATGGTCGACTTAGGCTCACCTACCAAATTGCCTCAGATCCCTACTGCAGACGGAGCATCGAAAGGCCGTCAGATATCGCCTCACTGGTCCACTGTGGACAGATTCTTGCAGGATACATACTTAGATACTTGTTTTGACAAACAAATTGGTAGAGTGTATATTTCACCATATCTCCTCGATCAGATGTTCTAGGAGGTCTCCAGCATGATTGAAGACCCATCTGTTCGCCTTGAGAGACGATTGTGAGGGAGTGGGGATTTCCCACTATGGGCCGTGCGGCGAGAATGGGACCTCTCTTCATCAGGACCTTGGCCAATATCTGGAGCTTCGACCATGGCGAGAGTAGCAGTCATGCTGAGTTGATTCCCGGTCGCCGGCGTGTGCGAGTCGCTGGCTGGGGAGCAACTTGACGATGGTGTCTGCACGGTGACATCGCCCTGGGACAGCGGACCGCTATTAAGTCCAGCCATTCCGGCCTCATGCCAGAGACTGTCCGTGTATCGTCGTAGGATATGCCCCTGGGATCTCCGGTCCCCACTTGGTTTCGTCGGTGTGGCGGAGAGGATTCAGGCAGGTGAGGTTTACGGAGTTGGAGTCGATGCCGCGTGGGACGGGGAGCTTGTCTCAGGTGTAGAGATCGTAACTGCGGGTCCTTAGCCTTCTGCGCTTGCGCAACCTGATTCCTATCCTCATCCGGTCAACCCCTCTGCGGTGTGAGCGGCGGCTGACTTGCGGCCACTCTACCACAGGCTGGGAATTGCTCGTGGTAGACTTCCCTGAATTCAGGACTGGTCTTCTAGGAGTTTTCACAATGCCCGGGAGAGGATATCACGGCGGCTTCGGAGGCCGCCGTTCATTCGGTGGCAGGTCACGCACTGGCGGCAGGAGTAGTGGTCGATCGCGGTCGCGGTCGCGATCGGCAAGACGTGCGGGAAGCTCCCGGTCTTCCGCGAGGGGTGTGGTCGCCTACTCGATCTACAACTCCAGTGGAAAGCGCACCTACATCGGCTCTACCAACAACCCTGAGCGCCGGGCCGCGGAGCACACGAGAGACGGCAGGCTGACCCGCGGAGGCGAGTTGGTGGTGGAGTCCAGGCCAATGTCCCGGGAGGCAGCCCAGCGACTGGAGGCAAAGAAGATCCAGGGTTACAGGCGCAGGACGGGGAAGCTGCCGAGGCTCAACAGAACGTCTGACGGCCAGCACCATCATCGAGGCCGGGGTTAGCGACAGTCCGCAGGTGACGGACAGGTGCCCGGTATGCTGATCCCACGCCGATCGCGCTAAGTGGACTGCATAGTGCGCCCTGGGCCCTGGGCGGATCGGGAAGATTGAACTCACCCGCGGACATGGTTGTGGCCATTTCGCACCTCCCCGGGGTTGGCGAGTATGTCTGGAGACCGGTGGGCCGTCGCCGATGCCTCCCATGGATATGATTACGGAATAAGCGCTAGGGGCCTGCTGACAATGCCTCAATCAGCCTGTCTATGCTGTGTGGCCCGAACAAACATTCAACCTTGGTCTGAGTCACGTAAGGTCGAACGCCGAGGTCAGGGTCGTTGATAACTTTGCGAATAGCTCTACCTCGGTTGGGAAAGGCTGACATGAAATTAGACCAATTGACCTCAATCCTCGCGATGTTGTGATTGCTTCTACGCACATAAATCATGGCCCCTGGGCCAAACTGGAATCTATGGTCAGTAGTGCTGGTTCCGATGTACTCCGATGGGAACACTTCCCTAAGCCTCTCCAGTGTAGTCTGTCCTATCAGGTGTTCCTCCCCTCCTGCCTAACGAATTCGCAGCTAGGGAATTGATAGTCACTAGAAGCGATTCTTTAAGAAGCGTCGCAAAAGGCCGTAAACGATGATTGCGATACAAACGACAAGGAAGGCCTTCAGAATCAGTTCGGCATTGTCGATGACAAGATCGTTCAAGTCGTCTACCCTCTACACTCCAACTGCGGAAATGCCTGCGATTCGCGGCTGAATTTTATGCCCTCCGACAGCCGTTGGCGTCAGGAATCGTTTATCCTGCAGTATCTCCCCAATCGAAAGTATCTGCTTACGTGGGTACTCTATTGCGAGTATCCCCAGTGTTCCCGCCTCACCCATGAACCGCTGGGAGTTACGGTCCTGAGTCCGTCCCAATGGCTCCGTGACTATAACTCACGAGCTGGAACAGATGTCTGGCTGGCCGGCGCTGATATACTTGACAGAGAGCCGGACGGCAATCTCTGGAAAGGGAGAGTGTTCGCATAGGGGACGAACGCCGTCCGGTCTTCCTTTCTGATACCTCTGACTAAGGTGACTGACCGGATCGGTCACTCACTTCACGGGGCCCAACAGGCGTCGAAATCGCCGCATCTCGCCACCTGGTGGGAAACACCCCACACCGGGAATCAGAGCAGCCGAAATCACCCTCTCAGGTCAGGCCGGGTGGGTGTACAGGCCCAGCCGCGGCGGCCTGGAAATAGTCTCTGGCGGTTGCGGAATCCGTCAGGCTGGCGGACGCGTGCCGATGGTTGGGAAAGACCCGCAAGCCCACTTCAGCGGACGGAATACCTGCACTGCAGCAGCTTCGATCTGTGGTCAATCCCTCAGTGCGGAATTCGCAATCCGCCCGTTGGTTCGCACTAGTTATCTTATGTCAAGTAGAGCCGGCCTTGACCTCACCTGAGGCCTCGTTCTGAAGAGCCTTTCAGCCGCATCCGTAGGAGTCCCAAAAGCAGGCCCACGGCCAGGATCCAGATGCCGATGGCGAAGGGCCAAACCTGAACTGCCGCAGCAGCCCACTCCTCCCTCACCGCATGAACTTTGTACCACCACACCAACACCTGAAGAGCGATCCCTGAGACAGCCAGGAAAGCGAGAACAGTCAGGCGGACTCGACGAGTCCAGCCATCTCCCGGATCTTCTCCCACTGCTCCCGAGACTCACTCATTCGATGCTCCCGGCCTCACCAGGGGTCTCCCTCGCAGGCCAGTATGTTTGCGACTGGTGCGCGATCTGGGAACACGTGCTCGTAGATGTCGATCGGACCGGGCAGATTCCGGCCCGCAAACCGGTCCCATGGACTTCCTCCGAGACTCCATTGGACGTCCCATCTGC
>JAGWBK010000064.1:0-10093 GCA_021295915.1 Dehalococcoidia bacterium | reverse complement strand
CGGGATCACAGACGCAGTTCTGATTGACTCCGTTGAACCCAACGAAATCAGCATCGAGAACGGGCGTTGTGCCGGGCCTGGCGCCAGGCCCGGCAATCGGGAGTTCAGCCCGCCTGAACAGCGTCCTTATGTCAGAGACCGCAGCCGCGAACTCCGCCCGGTCGTGATCCAGGGCCAGATAAATGTCGTGGGCGTAGCTCATGTCGTCTCACTCCCGGGCCTCTGTGATGTGCCGCCAATCGTAGCCATTCCGGTCCGGCCGGCTCAACCGCGCAGCAGGCCACTTCCCGAAATGACTGGTGGACGTATCAACCCTTCCGAGAGAGTCAGGCGGTGTCATCTCCGCCTGAGGCAGGCCGCAGGGAATTAGGGGCTTATGAGTAGATTCTTTCAGTGGTGTCTCTGAGCATATCTGAGCACCTTTTCGTCGTCGTTGTCACGGCACAGCAACCTGAGCTTGGCGTCGATGTAGTCAGCACCTTTCTCGGTGAAGAAACTCTCTGAAGTTCGGGAGATCCGTTTCGAAGTCAACTCGCCTCCAGAGATGAAAGGAATCGGGGGGCGTTGACGATTCTCGTGCCCCGATACTCCTCCAGCGGCAGCAGATGCCGGCGATCTCCGGTCACGAGGTAGTCAGCCGAGGCCTCCGCAGCGCACTCCAGGATACGGTTGTCGGCGTGTCCGCCTTCGATCACCTCTGGGAGCCGCGGAGGTTCGACCATCTGGCCTGTATCACTCAATGTTCGCAGTGCCTGTTGTATGCGGTCGCCAGTCCAGTTGAACTTCCGCCCAAGGACCCCGGCCACCTCCTCCAGAATGAACTCAGTCAGATAGAGCTCAAATCGTCCGCGGAGCGCCAGTTCGAGAACCAGCCTTTCGTTACCCGGGAAGTTCAAGCCGGAGATGATGACGTTGGTGTCCAGGACGACTCTCATCTACGGGTGGTACTGACCTCGCTCCTGTACTCTTCCACCAGCCGAGGGACATCCTCGGGGCCAATACCTTCTGCCCGAGCCCTCTCCTCACCGTAGTGGAGCAGCCCTCTCCACTCCACCTCCTGGATGTAGCGATCGATCGCCTCCCTCAAGAATTCACTTCTGGAGCATCCCTGCTGCTGAATTGCTTCGTCCACCCGGTCCGCCAGGTCCGGAGGCAAAGAGAAGGTGATCGTCCTGGTGGTTCGCGACATACCAAGCCCGTCTTACTGAGTCTTACCGGCATGTTGGGACATCGGTGCATCTCCTGTCAATCAACCTGCCGGCGGCGTTCTCGTAGGCCATTGCCTCCATCAGCAGGCAGGCCAGCTTCAGGGTTCTGGTCACCTGCCTGCGGCTGGGTGACGACAGAGGGTAGAGGTAGTCGTCCAGAGAGCGTCCAGCGGCAAGAAACTCAAACATTTCTCTCATCCGATCTTCGGTGCCCCAGAAAGTCGGCGAACCACTCTCACGGTTGAGGTGGACGTGGTCAGGAATCTCCGCCCGCACATAGTCCATCATCCCGTTGATCGCATCCGGCATGTTCACCTCGGGGAAGTCCTGCAGGAAGTCACTGAGGTTGCCGGTGTTCTCCATGTAGTCGTCCATGTACTGGACCGGAATGTCCGTCTCCCCCAGGGTGGGGGCATCCTTCGGTTCGTCGGACAACAGGAAGTAGTCGTGCTCACGCTCACGGATTCCCGGGTCGTGAATCGCGGCCCCAGGCGCTGATTGAGGTCTGAGCGGGGAAGTTCGACCAATTCTCTGTCCAGCGCCCTCAGCTCCCATTCATGGAACGTATTGACGGGAGGATCAACATTTGCGTCATGGCCCTCTGTTTGCTGCATGGCGTCTGTGTCCGAAGGGGTGGCCAACCGCCTCTTCAGCTCATTCAAAATATGGGCCTTCTTCCTGAGGATCGTGAGTTTCTTCCTGAGGAACCTGTTCTCCTTCTTGCGAACCTCTAGGCTTGCCCTTGCCCTCTTCACCTTCTCGTGCAGTTCCGGCTTCCTGAACAGCTCCGCCAACATATCGAATTGCCTCCCGCTGGATTACTCTCCATGCAATTCTACTGGAGTCTACGACCCAGCCCTCTTCCGCTGTCCACGTCGATGGCCACTATTTCGCCGTGGTGGACGTGGTCAGGAATCTGCGCCCGCACATGGTCCATCATCCCGTTGATGGAATCCGGCATGTTCACCTCAAGGACCTGTTGATAGCTGTACCGGCACACGGTATGATCAGTGCATGATCCGTTCGTTTCGCCATCGAGGGTTGAGGCGGCTCTTTGAGCGAGACGACCCCAGCAGGATAGCCTCCGACCAACTGGACCGAATCATTCTCGCCATGGCAGACTTGGATGCCGCCGGCAGGCCGAGCGATCTCGACCTGCCAGGATACAGGCTGCATCCACTCAGAGGAAACCGAAGAGGACTATGGAGCATTTCGATTACCGGCAACTGGCGACTCACCTTTAGGTTTGAAGCTGGCGACGTGTACGACGTTGATCTCGTCGATTACCACTGAAGAGGAGGGCGAGACCATGCCTATGAAGAATCCGCCCCATCCGGGTCGCAGCATCAAGGAAAACTGCCTGGACCCACTGGGCCTGAGCGTCACCGAGGCGGCGGCGGTGCTGGGTGTTGCCCGTCATACCCTCTCTCGGGTTTTGAACGGTCACGCGGCGATCTCGCCCGACATGGCCATCCGCCTGGAGAAGGCCGGATGGTCCAGCGCCGACTTCTGGTTGATCCGCCAGACTGCATACGACTTGGCTCAGGCGCGCAAGAGTGAAGACAGAATCCGGGTCGAGCGCTACCAGCCCCAGCCCACCGCGTAGGAATCCCCGCGATGTTCGAGTCCAGGATAACGATCAAGGGTCAGACTACCCTGCCCAGGGGAGTGAGGGACTCCCTGGCATTGAAGGCGGGAGACAAGGTGCGCTACGTCATACTTGACGGAGGCGCACTGATAATGCCGGTCCGTCCCACCAGCCGCCTGTTCGGCAGCATGAAGTATGACGGTCCTCCTGTGAGTCTCGAAGAGATGGAAGACTCCATCGCTGAGGGGGCTGTGGAGGGATGACCGCCCTCGACACCTCGTGGGCGACGTCCCCGAGCAGACTGAGGCTGCTCGCGCATTGATCGAACGGGTTTCATCACCCGATACGTGCCAGCCATTCATCGGGCCACTCACCGATCGAGACCAGCTTCTGTTCAACCGGGTCCGCAGCCAGGCAGACGTAGCGGAATAGCGACGCAGCAGCAGCTCCGATCTGTGGTCAATCCCTCAGTGCGGAATTCGCAATCCGGCCGTTGGTTCGTACTAGTAATATTATGTCAAGTAGAGACCTGTTTTTGGTAACTGTTCCACAGGCGGTTGGTGAAGTTATCGGTAAGCTCGCTGTTCGCATGGGCAGATCGTTCTCTGCTCAACCATCCACAAGGTGCGCTCGTCCCGGCAGCCTGCACCCCATATACTCATCCTCGACAGATCACAGCCCAGCGCGTTCAATAGATGACTCACCGAACGCATCGACAGTCCCATAGACCAACTCAGCGTCGCCAGCGAGGGAGACATAGGCATCTGAACAGGGCATGCTGGGGAGCAGTCCCATCCCGCGTCGTCTCGCACTGTGGATGGTACAATGTCCGCAGTCGGTAGTCTCTCAACTCACCCACCCCCGGAGGTCTCCGCGATGACCGGCAGGACGACCACACTCACACAGGAATCGGATACGCTCGAGCACTTTCCCTACTATCCGCCGCGGGACGACATGCAGAACTGGCTCCACCTCTACGAGACCTCTGTTGTGACCTCCCTGACGGTCCACTTCGCAGACACGCCGAACGTCACGGTGGCAAGCGAGGTCCCCGTCGGACCCGGGCTGCCCGTGCGTGACGACGCTCGCATACCGGACCTGATGGTTGTGCGCGGCGCTGACCGTGAGCTCATCGAGGAGCAGAGGGGATATGCGATAGACCGGCAGGGCAAGGCTCCCGACTTCGTGCTCGAGGTGGCGTCCCCCACGACCGGGAGAGTGGACTACACCGACAAACGTCGCGACTATGAGCGCTTCGGTGTGGTGGAGTACTGGCGTTTCGACCCGAGCGGGGGGGAGTATCACGACGCTGCGCTTGCCGGGGACCGTCTGGTGGACGGCGAGTATGAGCCGATTGACATCGAAGTGCTTACCGAAGACCGTCTTCGCGGTTACAGCGAGGTGTTGGGACTTTACGTGTGCTGGGAGGAGGGGGTGCTGCGGTTCTTCGATCCCGTGACGGAGAGCTACCTTCGGTCCCACAAGGAAGACGCAGGTCGCGCTGAGATTGCTGAGACCCGTGTCGGAACCGCTGAGGCTCGTGCTCATGAAGAGGCGGCAGCTCGCGGGAGAGCAGAGGCCCGTGCTGGAACCGCCGAGGCTCGTGCTCATGAAGAGGCGGCAGCTCGTGGGAGAGCGGAGGCCCGCGCTGCCGAGCTGGAGGCGGAGCTTCGCCGGCTGCGAGGTGAGTAGCGGCTGGAACGCAATGGCACCGTGCCCTGCGGGGTCGCCGTTCTATTCAGCAGCCCGCGTGCCGTGAACCCCTGATGAGCGTGCAAGAAAATACCCACATTTCTTGCATCCGCGACCATCCAGGGTAGCTGAACCCCCTCCTTAAACTGGACGAGAAAGCTCCAGTTTGCAAGAATCACTCGGAGCATTTCTTGCACCGGGGCGGCAGCAACATGACAACCCAGGCGGTGGCCCGAAGGCGACCGACACCTCGAGGCAGCCTAGGAAACTGCCCGAGTACCTTGAGGCCCCCGAGGTCTAGGCTATCATCAGGGCCACGGACAACCCCAGGGCCAAGCTGCTGATGCTCTAGCAGCAGAGGGCCGGACTGCGCATCGCAGAGGCGCTGGCACTAGAGGTTGCCGACCGCTTACTCGATGCCAAGCCGCCGCCTAGGGTGCGCGCCGGCAAGGGCAACATGTCCAGGATCGTACCGATGCGCCGAGAGATGCAGGCGGCGCTGAGACCGGCGCTCTCCTATGGGAGCATCGGCTCTTATCTTTGCTTTCATTCCAGCAAATCGCAGGAGACACAAGTAACAGATGGACAGCATCAACGAATACCTCGCCGACAATTTCCTATGCATTGCAATCGGTATCCTCATCGGCGTGTTGGTACTTACCGGAATATCATGGGTCAAGGATAATCTTCTGTCCTAAAGGCCCACATATTCTCAAGATCATCCGCTACCTGAGCCGCTGGCTAGGGGACTCCCTGATCCAGACCACCCTAATCTACCTGGAGATGGTGCCGGACCCGTCGGGAGTCTTGACCGGGTACCGTGAACTGTGTATGTCTTCGTTCTGGGTGACTTTCCACGAGGCTTGATTTCCAGCATGGATACTTGCAGGGTTACAACTAGGGATTCAGGGAACTAGCTGTTCAATTCGGCTGAGGAGCCAAGCATTGGATTCTCATCACACTTCGTGGCCAGATTCGTTGTGGCCGACTACTCTTCGCCTTCCTGTTCGGCCGCCCAGATTGATCTATCTCGATCTGAATCACTGGATCGAGTCGTCGAAGGCGCACAGTGGACATCGAGACGGCGAGAAGCACAGGTTAATTCTTGACCAGTGCCTCGAAGCAGTCGGAGATGGCACAGCAGTCTTCCCACTCTCCGAATACATTTACATTGAAATACTGAAGATCACCAACTACCGACAGCGCCGCGACCTTTGTGAAGTCATTGAGCAAATTTGCCGCTATATGGTGGTAACCTCACCGTCGGTTGTTGCGACCCATGAAGTCGAGGCCGTCCTGGATATGACAGTTGGATATAATCCTGCCCCCCTTAACACGACGAACTACCTCGATTGGGGTGTGGAACGAGCTTACGGCAAGATGGGAGGTATCAGGATTGAGTCACCGAGTGGTGAAGATGTGACCGAAGATGCTCGACGTACTTGTCCCCGTGGCCCAGCAGCATTTGACGCTGTGCTCTCTGACGCCCAACTTGAGCTAAACAAAAGGGCAATCGAGGGCCCCACACCGCAAAGAGAGCCGGGATTGAGGGCACTGGGCTGGAATCCGGAGGCTATCGTGCGAATGGCTGAGCAGAAGGCTTCGGAGGAAATTGCACAGGTTCAGCGGTTCAACGATTACCCAAACTGGCGACGCGGTCGCATTCGAGACGTGATCACTGCGCGGGAAGTCTCACTAGAGATTGGGGACATATTCGAAGAGGGCTTCGCAGCTAGGGGAACCAGAGCTGCTGACCACTTCTATGCCAGGAAGCCGGATGATCTTCGGTCCATTTACGGTGCAATGCCAAGCTTGGACGTCGCAGTGACAGATCGTTCGATGTGGTCCCACGTGACTCGTAACAAGCTGCATGATCGATACAACACGATTGTGATTCCGCAACTGGCGAAACTCCCAAACCACATGTGATTGCTATGTCTAGTTGAGCAGAGCCACGTAGTGATGCTGACTGGCCCGCCAAGCAGTACCGTGGGTTGGCGCGGCGCTATTCGACCCGTTCGGGATCGCCGCGGACTCTGGTGCTGTCCTTAACCCACAAATACCTCCAGAAGGATCGCCAGTGCATCGGCGTGTCCGGCCTCGCTGAACCTGCCGACGGTCTCTGCCGCCAGTGTCGGCAGCTTGAACTGCCTGCACAGTTCCCTGACTCGCTCGGCGACTGCACTCGGTGCGTGAGTGTCTGCGATCATCGCACACCTCCTACCAGCAGTCGGTCGTACACACCGAGGTTCACCTTCCCCGGCAGCTTCAGTTCTGGCACTGGAGGGGGCGCCGGTGCTGACATCCTCCTCACCTCCGCATAGTCGAAGCTCAGACCGGACCCAAGCAATCTCGCGAGCGCCCCGTCCACCTTCGACTCCATGGTTGTGGCGGCGACGTGCAGGATGCGCACGTACTCGACGTCGGCACGTTCGCCCTTCCAGCCACACAGCGCATCGTATGCCAGCTTGAACGTCCGGGTCGGGAACATCTGCTCCCTGAAGCGATACCGTGCGAACGCTCCGGGCTTACGCACCAGTGAGCCGACGATGTGTCGGTAGTCGATCTGCTCCTCGCCGGCGCCGTGTAGGCGTTCCATGCTCTCGACGAGGTGACCCTTGTAGTAGACCTCGATGCGGTCTGCATACACCCGTGCGTCAACTACCGTACCTATCAGTCTCGAAGGCACGGAGTATGTTCTGTTGGCCACCCTGATAGTGCACCACCTGCGAACCCTGCAACGGTAGTTGGCGTACTCGGGGTCGATTCCGGTAGGGGGCAGGATCGTACGCTAAGGGGAATGGCGCCGGTTGAGTGTGCGATAGACGATCCCCTTGCGGATAGCGCGGAGCCAACACCGGTCTGAACAAGGGCGAGGCTCATCACGCGCTCAAGAAACGCCTTCTGCATCGGACGCCAGGGCGAAATCCGCGACCATTCGAGCGACGGCCAGCACTACCGGATAGTCGGGCTCAACCAGCTCCCCACCATCGTCATTTACTGGAATACCGCCCATCTTGGGGAAGTGGTCAGACAGCGGAAACACGCCGGCCGGACCGTCGAGCCCGAGTTCCTCGCCCATATCTCACCCCTTGGGTGGGCCCACATCCTTCTCACCGGCGAATACCGGTGGCCAGAACGCCGGTAGCGACCTTAGCGTACGATTCTGCCCCCTACCGCAATCGACCCGAACTGTTCCTGTACCGATCTGCCTACGAGTCTCTACTGCATCGGCTGATCCAGTCCACGTGAGCGCAGCCGTTCCAGCCTGAAGCGCGGAAGCTTGCTGTCAGCGTGGACCCACATTCCAGCGCTGCCCAACTCCCCGCCAACCATCTGCGCTGCGTACCACCAGCCCCTGAAGAACGGTCCCCGAGAGAGCCAGGACAGACATGATAATCAGGCGGATCAGACGTGCCCGTCCTTCTCCAAGCATCCTCATGAATCTCTCGCTCTGTCTCGAACTGTTGGCCAATGCTGCGTCCTGTCGATGTTGCTACAGTTGGAGAGACTGCCCTGCGGCGTTCGCCATGTCAACTGCGACCAGGAAACTCCTACCACGGCAGCCGGTGAGGTGAGAAGCTGGAAGGGGTAGAGTGGCCAGCCGGTCTTGAGGAGCAATAAGAGGCACAACTGAATGAGATTCTCAGTCGGGCTCGTTCTCTTCGCCGTGGGTGGTGCGATCATAGGCGCCGTCGCAATGTTCTTCTACTCTGAGGTCTCCCGCAGCTCAGAACCCATTGCAAGGCAGTCCGAAGTGCCCTCGTCCTCCTCTGCGGCAACTGCGATTGCTCCAGCCACCCCAACCAGTACGCCCAGATCCGTTCTGACCCCGACCGCCATTTCTGCCCTGGTGCCAAGTGAAGAGTTGGGCAGCCCTCTCCCACCACAGATACCATTCCCTAGTCCGGTCGGCCAGAGGACCTTCGAACCCGGTGAGCGGCCGACGGTCCCATCGACGCAGGATTTCGATGCACTCCGTGCAGCCTCGTTCCTCCTTCGAAGCAACGAAGAAACATACCACACCATAGCGGGACTTCCGTGGGTGAGAGATGGCGTCTCAAGGATCGCGTCGGGCCCAGCCCAGTCCCTGATTGACCTGGCACTTGTGGACTCCGATGCCGCGAGAGAACTCCTCAGGATGTCCTGGCTTGCAGATGAGATCAGCGAGGACGAGGCGTGGGCGACCGTTTCACTCGTATATCTTGCGCTCGACGTGCCGGAAACCTTCCAGCGGCTCATTACCATTCCCTGGATTACTGACGGCATAGACGAGGACGAGGCGTGGGCGATCGGATCGCTCTCGGACGTCGCTACGGAGTCACAATACGCCGTCGAACGACTAGTCTCTTACCCCTGGTTCACCGACGGCATCCTCCCCGACGAAGCGACCGTTGTCACCGCGCTCGGCTCCATGTCCTATGAACTCGGCGCCGGTGCCGAGTTCATAGGGATGAGCTTCCTTGAATCCATCGAACCGTCCGACGCTATCGCCCTCATGTCCCTCGAGTTCCTCTCCTACGATTCCCCAGCAGCTTTCAGGAGGGTCATGTCCCATCCATCCGTCGTGGATGGCATAACCGACGACGAGACAGCAACGCTGGCACTGCTCTCCGACGTACAGATAACGAACCCGGACATGATGGACACACTGCTCGAACAATCGAATGTACAGATCGAGAGGCGGTCAATTGAGCTTCCCCTCGCCGGTGACGTCGAGCTCGCAATAGTGCGACTTCAGCCCGGTGCGGCAAGGAGCATGGGACTTCTCGAGAGCGCAGTCCGGTTCACGGAGGACTTCATGGGAGAACCGCTCCCTACGAACTTCCTCCTGCTCTTCTACGCCGACGCCGTGGTGTCGGACTACGCCGGCCACAACAGTGGACTCAGTATGACGGTACATCCCGACTTCGACTCTGATGACGACAGCGACGAGGCCTCCTACGCACCCTACATTCTCGCCCACGAGGTGGCACACTACTACTGGAACAACAGCTCGCAGTTGTGGCTGGACGAGGGAGCAGCGGAGATTGTGTCAATCGTCTACGAGGAGACCACGACCGGCCAGGAGGCAATGGGGGGTGCAAACACCTATCTGTGTGCCTACGCTGCAGATCTGACTGGTGTGGAACAACTGGAGGAAACTCTGGCGGGCGACTGTGCCTACAGCCTCGGCACCCGATTCTTCCTGGACCTTTATCGGACTCTTGGTGAGGAGGAGTATCAGAGGGGCTTTCGAGACCTGTACCTCATGGGCGTGGACATCCTCGATCCCGAGGACCCGGACGCCCGTGGCATCGATCATGTCAGGGAGGCCTTTGGTTTCAGCCAGGAAGCGCGGGACGAGATCATTCCGAAGTGGTACTGGGAATCGCCATGACTTCCCCAGTCATCCAGTGCCGCGCTGAAGACTCCGAATCCTCGCCATGCGAGAAGATGGGTGTCCGTTGTATTCGAGACTCTAATCTGTCTGGGGTGAGCTCACTCCAGATGAGAAATGATGCTCCTATTGTTTTCAAGTGGCTATATGGCAAGACTTCAGGTACTCAACAGCCTACTAGCACAGCAGATGACAACAGAGCAGGCAGCGACCCTCATGGGAGTG
>JAGWBK010000063.1:9603-10973 GCA_021295915.1 Dehalococcoidia bacterium | reverse complement strand
GTCCTGCTTGAGCGTCTCCAGCGGGTAGAATCCGAAGCAGCCTGTCTCAGAATGTACTCTGAATACTGAACACTATTGGACGCTGCGCCAATTTCCGCCCTGTCGATGTTAACTGAGCAGTTGCCGAGAGGCATTTTGAGTAAGACGGCAGTTGTCGCAGTCCAGCCTATGCGGCAGGGCTTAGTCGCGGGCCAATCGGTGGATGCGACAGTGATCGAAAACGCCATACTCTCCACAGGGTCCGCAGGTTGAAGGCTGTTGCCGACAATGTCCACTCCGCAGCCACGTTCACCACACCACGAAGTAAGAATCTTCGGAGTCCCATCTGCTCTTTGAGAATACCGAAGACCGGTTCGATCAGTTGCCCCCTGCGCCGACTGGCCCGTTTTGCTTCATCAGTGGCCATCAACGCGCGGTGGCGCCGCAGTATTTCGTCGTGAGGACCTATGCCTATGCCTCTCCCATGTACCCGGTCAATGGTGCACTCCCCGAACGCAGGACAGCTCAGACATACGCCAGCCGAGGCCCGGTACAGCCGCACACGAGCCGTATTGGTCTGAATATAACGGGTGAATCTCAGTCTCTGACCCTTTGGACAGATGTAGCTGTCGCTGGTCTCGTCATAAACGAACCGGTCCTTGTGGTATGGGTTGGCCAGAGTCTTACGCTTTGAGTCCGGCACAATCACGTGACGTCCGGTGCGCGCACATTCTTTCAGGTTCTTTCCGGAGTGGTAGCCCGCATCGGCCAGCGTCAGTGGGGCCTCCGTGCCGGTAATCTCCTCAGCTTGTTCCAGCATCGGGATCAGTTGCGCATGGTCGTCCGGGTCGGCGCACGCGTCGGCTGCAGTCACAAGCATGGCCGACGCCTCTCCAGGAACCAGTACACGGGAGACCACTGCCTGTGCGTTGAAGGATGGGACGATACCCTGCCGACTCTTCATCAGCCTGGCGTCCGAATCGGTCAGGTTGATCCTCTTCAGGCGAGGTCTGGACGCTAACTCCTCCATCGCTTGCTTAACACGCTCTCTCAAGGTCTGTTGGTCTGCTAACTCCTGCGGCAGGACCGGACACCGGTCATGAATCCGTACAGCCAAACACTCAGCAGTGCGTGGGGATGGTAGGCTGGCGCTCCCATTGGGTCGCCATCAATCTGCACCTCGAGCTCGGCCCATCCCTCACGATCTAGGGCGTCGACAAACTCGACCACGAATCTTGCAGGGTGGTCTGTTGGGATCAACTCTTCAAGCGCAGGGGGCAACAGCCACATCTGCTCTCGGTTCATCTCTCGAAGAGGCACCTTCTTCCCTCCGGTCCAGCGATGGTTCCAGTTTACACCCTGATTGCCATACAGACTTTTGAGACAGGCTG
>JAGWBK010000063.1:8816-9469 GCA_021295915.1 Dehalococcoidia bacterium | reverse complement strand
ACTTCAGTGTGGATGGGACACTGATAGAGGCTGCTGCCAGCATAAAGAGCTTCAGGCGACGCGATGACGACGATGAGTCCAGGGGAGACGGGGGAGTGCAGACCGAGGACTTTCGGGGGGAGAAGCTGAGTAACGCCACCCACCGTAGCACTACAGATCCCGATGCGAGACTGATGAGGAAGGGTCCGGGCAAGGAGGCGAAGCTGGTCTTCATGGCTCATGCGCTGATGGACAATCGGCATGGACTGGTGAGCGACTTCAGGCTGACCAAGGCGAACGGGACGGCTGAGCGGGACGCGGCATTGGACATGCTTATGAGGATTCCCGGGAGTCGTCGGCTGAGTGTGGGAGCGGACAGGGGGATACGACACGAGGGACTTCGTTGCTGAGTGCAGGGAGTTCAACGTCACACCGCACGTTGCCCGAAAGAAGGGGTGGTCTGCGATAGATGGGAGGACCACACGCCACGAGTCATACAGGGTGAGTCAGAAGGTACGCAAGCGTGTGGAGTCGATCTTCGGCTGGATGAAGACCGTGGGAGGGTTCCGACGGAGTCGATACGTTGGGTTGGAGCGGACCGGACTGTGTGGGGAGTTGGTTGCGACCGCGTACAACCTGGTGAGGATGTCGCGGTTGATAGCCGAGAGGGAGGT
>JAGWBK010000063.1:0-8750 GCA_021295915.1 Dehalococcoidia bacterium | reverse complement strand
TGACGAGCCTGAAAATCGTCCGAATGAGCGCTCCTACGCGACCGCCACGCTCACTACGCCGCCCTGAAACCCCTTCTTCAGCAGCCTGCTAGTGAATTGAGGAACACGTTGCTCGCCCACTCACGCCTGTTCCCACTTCGCCCAGGCCTCCTCTACGGCTTCCTGAGCCTTGGCGTGTCTGCGGCCCAGCCGTTCGATCTGCTTGAGGTTCTGTTTCGCCGAAGCGATTTCGAGACGCCGCTCTATCTCTGCTACGTCTGTCTCAAGCTGCTGGATGAGCGCCTCGTAGTCGATGGTCTGAGCCTGCTTCCCAGGACCAGAATCTCTTTCGCGTCGTTTGGACTCGCGATCCCTTCGGCGATGGCGGGCGCGGGCGCGTCGGGAGACCGGCTCGGGTTCGGGGGGCCTGTTGATCCGCACCCACTCTTCGAAGCCTCCCTCGAACAGCCGTGCCGCACCGTCCTCTATCACGAGTATCCGCTCGGCCATGAGTCTGATGAAGTGCCGGTCGTGGGACACGAACAGCAGGGTGCCGTCGTACGACTCCAGGGTGGCCTCCAGAGCCTCGCGGCTGGCTATGTCCAGATGAGTGGTCGGCTCATCCAGCACGAGCACGTTAGGGTAGGTGATCAGCAGCCGGGCTAGGGACAGCCGTGTTCGCTCCCCGCCGGACAGTGAGGAGACCATCTTGAACACGTCGTCGCCCTGGAACAGGAACCTGGCGAGGTAGTCCCGAGCGTCGCCAATCGGGGTGTTCTTGACCTCCAGGAACGCGTCGAGGACATTCTTGTTGTCAGGCAGATTCCATGTGCCCTGGTTGAGGTGCCCTGTCAGGACGTTGTGACCGAGGGATACCGTACCAGTTAGCGGCTTGAGTTCGCCGAGTATCGTTCGCAGCAGCGTGGTCTTGCCAATCCCGTTCGGCCCCACCACTGCAGTTCGCGAGCCACGCAGCAGGTCGACGTCGGGCACCGTCAGCAATTTGGTCTCGGCCCCGTTGTTCGAGAAGCCGACTGAGACTCCTCTCAGACTCACTGTTATGTGACCTGTACGAGACGCCGAGGAATTGCCGATGTTGATGGTCTTCTCTGACTGAGGTGCTTCCAGCCTAGCCAGGCGTTCCAGGCGTGTCTCCCTGCCGCGTGCCTCCCGCGAGCGCTGCCCGGCCTTGTATCGCTGAATGAAGAACTCCTCCTTGGCGATGTACTCCTGCTGGCGCTCGAACTCCTTCTGCTGGCGCAGGACCTGCGCGTGCTTCAGCCCGCGGTACGCGGAGTAGTTGCCGGGGAAGCTTTGGAGCCGACCAAGCTCCAACTCCCAGATATCAGTGCAGATGCGGTCCAGGAAGTATCGGTCGTGAGATACTGCCAGCACCGCGTACCTGAACTCGGACAGAAACCCTTCAAGCCAGTTGAGGCCATCGAAGTCCAGGTAGTTCGTGGGCTCATCGAGTACCAGCAGATCGGGATCTGTCAGAAGTGCGCGTGCAAGCGCGGCCCTTGTCCGCTCTCCGCCACTGGCCACGGATGCCTGCGTGTCGAGCGTCTCCTGGGTCAGTCCGACTCCCTGTGCGACACGCTCCACCCGGCTCTGGTAGTCGTAGCCGCCAAGGGACTCGTACTCCTCGAGCAGCCTGCTGTACCTGTCTTCCGCAGTCGATCGAGCACTTCCCTGGCGCTGCTGAATATCCAGTGCGGTGTCGGCGAGCTCTGCCTCCAGTTTGAAGAGGCGGGCGAAGGCCGACTCCACCCCGTCGCGCAGCGTGCCCGGCACATCGTGTTCGGCAAGCTGAGGGACGTAGGCCAGTCGCAGTCCGGAATTGGTAGTCACCGTGCCAGCGTCCGGCTCCAGTTCGCCGACGAGCACACGCAACAGTGATGTCTTGCCGCCGCCATTTGGGCCCACGAGCCCAATGCGCGACTGCTCGTTCACGTCGGCGTCCACTCCGGCAAACACCTCGACGTCGCCATAGAAGAGTCGTAGCTGTGATGCTGAGAGGAGCAACTTATCGAGCGAGGGAGACGTGCTTGTTCATCCAGTCCAGCAGCCGCGAGAGGTATTCCTCTCTGAGCCTGGGATGGCCCGATCTTACGAAGCCATGCGAACTGTCCGGGAATCGGACGAACTCCACCTCTTTGCCAAGCCGCTTGAGTGTCACGAAGTACTGTTCAGACTGCTCAATCGGGCAACGATGGTCGGACTCGCCGTGCATGAGAAGCACCGGCGTCTCGACATTCGGCGCGTAGGTCAGGGGAGAGTGCTCCAAGAACGCGTCCAACGCGTCCCATCGCTTGCCGCCCCACTGCACCTCTCCGAAACGAACGCCGATGTCTGATGTCCCGTACATGCTGGACAGGTTGATGCAGGGCGCGCCGACGACAGCCGCATTGAACCGGGTGTCGTGGCCGATGATCCATGAACTCATGAAGCCGCCGTAGCTGTAGCCGGTGATGCCGAGCCTGGATTCATCGACGTAGTCCCTTTCGCAGACCAGGTCAACCGCCGACATGATGTCCAGGTAGTCCTCGCCGCCCCAGTCGTTGAGTACGGCTGTCATGAAGTCTGTGCCGTATGTCGATGAGCCGCGGGGGTTGACTGCAAGCACTATGTACCCGGCGGTCGCCAGCACCTGCTGCTGGGCGCTGAAGCTGTCTGAGAATACCCCGTGCGGTCCGCCGTGGATGTCCAGCACAAGTGGGTACCTGGAATCTGGGTTGAACTCGGGTGGGAACAGGACGCGGGATTCAATCTCGAAGCCGCCCCTGTCGTGGCTGAATTTTTCTAATCGCGCAGGCGGATGCTCCTCGAAGTACTCCAGGTTGAAATCGGTCAACTGGGAGGTTTCTCCCGACTTTATGTCCACATTGTAAAGGTCACCGGCCGAGTCTGGATTGGCCGTCAGCACGACTGCCGAACTCGCATCGGCATCGAACGAGATGAGCGACATCTGGCCGCCTCCGGTTATCTTGCGCAGTTCTCCCGAGTCGGCGTCAGCCTGGTAAATGCCTGACTCTCCCCGTGCATCCGCGATGAACGAAATGCGTCCATCGTCGGTCCATCTCATCTCAGGCGCAGGCACGAGCGGAGCGTACCCCCCTGCTGCACTGATCGAGTCGTCGGTGAGCTTGCGGGGTGAGCTTCCCGGCTCGATCACAAATATCCAGGACTGCCAACCGGCACCTACGACCTCGTCGTCGGAGCCAACCACCGCGAGCGCATCCCCCGACGGAGACCAACACAGTGCTGCGACGCTGGACAGGCCTTCTGACCGGAGTTCAATGTCCCCGCCAGACGCCGGTACGACGTAGACATCCGTGTGAGTAGCGATCTCTCGGTCCGGTCTACGGTCTGCAACGAACGCAATCGATGAGCCGTCCGGCGACCATGCTGGCGCACTGTCGTCTCCCTCGCCGTCCGTGAGTTGCCGTGTCTCGCCCGTCTCGCGGTCAACCACGAACACGTGCCTGAACGCCTCGCCCCTCCATCCGAGACCGTCCGCCCGGTACCTGATCCTCTTGACCACGCTGACTCGCGGGTCCTTCTTCGAATCGTGATCGTCAGGTGCGAGGTCCGGGTCCACGTCCGACACGAATGCCAGTGCGCCCGAGTCAGGAGACCACGCGACATCGGTAATGCCGCCGGCGACGTCAGTCAGTTTTCTTGCCTCGCCGCCGCCAGTGGGAATGGTCCAGATCTGGGACTTGCCTTTGTCGTCGGGCCTTACAAATGCAAGGTGGCGACCGTCCGGCGAAAACCTTGGACTGGAGTCGCTCTTGCCGCTGGAATAGGGAGCGGTCTCGCCCGATGCCACGTCCATCACCATAATCTGCGACCGGTTCTCCGCGCTCTCTTGGTCTATTCGGGAGCTCACAAAGGCAAGCCTTGTGCCGTCTGGAGACAGAGAGGGTGAAGCCACGCTCACCAGCTTGTAAACGAGGTCGGGAGAGATGGAGGAAGGCATGGCGATAGGTCCCCTTGGAAGAAAGATGCTGAAGGTATCTTAACCGTCCACGGCTTCAGGCCGTCAAGTCGGCTGCTTAGATAGCACCCGTAGCAGTCCCGTAGATGCGCCACTACTACGCCACTTCCCGGAGCGCGGGCGTCTCGCCCGCCCCGGCTTGCCCCAAGGCTGTCGAAAGGCATGTGACGGTCTGAGCCTACATACAGTATCCCTCAGTATGAGGTCCCGGAAAGATACTCCCTCACCAGCGGCACCACAAGGTCGCTCCGGGTGAAAGTGCCTCCGTGGTCCTGGCCCTGAAGCGAGACGAACTTCGCGTCTGGAAGAGTCTCCACGAAGTTCCGGGCGTTGTCGTGGAAGGCATCCTGGTCACCGTCATAGAACAGGCACGGCATCGTCATCCGGCTCGCGATGTCGCTGTAGTCCCTGACGTGATCGCGGATTCCGAATGAACTTGCGACCATTGCAAGGCAGTCGTTTTCGAGAAAGCGTTCCCGCTTCGAGACCGGCTCCATCCTGCCGAACCTGTTCTCAAAGCCTTCCAGGTAGCGTTCGATTCCCTTGCTGAGGAATCTGATGCGATTCTCGAACTGACGAGGGCTAGTCCCGTGCTGATCGATGCCGGCCATGATCATGCCCAGTATGCGCTCAGGGGCGCACTCCACTACGCCGAACCCGATTCGGCCACCCATCGAGTATCCCCAGAAGTAAGCGGCGTCGATCTCCAACTCGTCCATGACGACGTGGACATCGGCGACCCGCATCTCCATCGTGTACGCCTCCTGAGCGTGGGGCCTGTCGCTCAGACCGTGCCCCCGACAGTCGACCATGACCAGCCTGTAGTCGTTTCTGAGCACGTCCACGTAGCCGGCCTCATACCAGTCGACAAGGCTGTCGCTGAACCCGTGGACCATTACGATGGGCGGTCCGGCACCTTCCACCCGGTAGTGGATTCGCGCGCCTGAACTTTGTACGTAGGGCATGTGATTCTCTGCGAAGTGGAGGGCTCGAATGCTGGAATGTATCGCTGGGAGGCTGATTTAAAGTCGTTGCTATCATAGCAGTCCCGAACCCCGCTTCCCCCTGTGCTATACTCCGGCGGACTTTTCTGGAGGTGACTCAGTAGTGGTCCGATCGGACGGTCGTGCCAACGACCAGCTCAGGCCGGTGACCATCGAGCTCGGTGTGCAGAAGTATGCTGAGGGCTCAGCGTTGATTTCCGCCGGAGATACGCGTGTGCTGTGTGCTGTAAGCGTCGCAAACGACGTGCCACGCTTTCTGCGAGGTTCAGGGCAGGGCTGGGTGACCGCTGAGTACTCAATGCTCCCGCGGTCCACACACACTCGCACCAGGAGAGAGACCACCCCCAGAGGTCGCACTCAGGAGATCCAACGCCTCATAGGACGGTCGCTCCGCGCAGCCGTGGATATGGATAGGCTGGGCGAGATCACGCTAACTGTCGACTGCGATGTCATCCAGGCCGACGGCGGGACCCGTACGGCGTCCATCACCGGCGCATACGTGGCCCTGTGTCAGGCGCTGACCACTGTCCGAGAGAGCGGCAGGCTGGATAGCCTTCCCATCAAGACGGCGGTGGCGGCGGTCAGCGTCGGCATCGTTGGTGGAGTGCCGATGCTGGACCTCTGCTACGAAGAAGACAGCAGTGCCGCTGTAGACTTCAACGTCGTAATGACCGACGAGTCAGAGTTCGTGGAAGTCCAGGGCACGGCTGAGGAATCAGCGTTCACCAGGACTCAGCTTGACGACATGATGACCCTCGCCGAATCAGGCATACGCGACCTGATCGTGATGCAGCGAGATGCTATAGAGAGCCTGAGTTCCTGACTCGACCGCGTAAGCCCCGTGCTACGCGTCCGGCTCTACCATTGCACAAACATCGGCATCACGACGTGCGTGTACGTGTAGCCCTCCGATTCCGATGCCGGCCTGATGACGCCCGGACTCGACGGTGTCGTCGTCTCCAGCGCCACCTCGTCATCGCCGAGCACGTCGAGTACGTCGCTAAGGAACCTGCTGTTGAAGGCTATCTTGGAGTCGTCGCCTTCCACCGTGGCGTCAATCTCGCCCACGTTTTCCCCAAGCTCTTCAGCCCTGGAAGAGACTGCCAGTTTGCCTTCCGTCCCGTTCTCGCCCGCAGTCACGTTCAGCCGGACGATGCCCGAGCCGTCTCTCGCAAACGTCGCCGCCGCCCTCGTTGCCTGTGTAAACGACTCGTGGGCGACCACGACGCGAGTGTCGTAGCCTTCTGGAATAAGCTGTCGATAGTTGGGGAAGGTGCCCTGCACGAGCTGGGACACGAGTTCGACGTTCTCGAGTCTGAATAGCGCCTGGCTCTTTTGCGGCGTGACAGTGAATTCCACGGGGTCCGACTGCGCGCTGATAAGTCGACCGACTTCCTGCAGCGCCCGAGCGGGCACGGTGAAGCTGATGTCTTCATCGATGGGTGCTGACAGCTTCCCGTCGTACACGGCAAGCCTGAAGCCATCCGCGGCGGCGAATGTAAAGCTGTCGCCAGACATCTCTACCTTTATACCGGTCAGTACTGGGCGAGAGTCGTCAGTCGCGGCCGCGAAAGCCACCCTATTGATCGCGTCTCTCATAACCGAGGCGTCTATTCGTCCAACCGAACCTTCGTCAACAGTCGGAATGGGCGGGAAGTCCTCTGCGTCCTGCCCGTTGATGTTTGCCTCGAATCGAGCGCAGCTAAGACCCAGACTGAGCGGCTGAGCAGTCGACGTGACATCGATACGAGCCACAGGCAGCGAGTTCACGAACTCAGTCAGCAGCCTCGCTGGGACAGTCAGCGACCCTTCTTCTTCGACTTGTGCACCGACCCACGTGCTGATGGCGATTTCGAGATTGGTGGCCGACAGCTTGAGACGGGAGTTATCCGTCGACATCATCACATTCTGAGTGATGGGGAGTGTCGTCCTGGTTGCAACTGCCCGCTGTACGATTGACAGCCCGCGACTGAGATTCTCTTGCAGACATGAAAGCTGCATTGGTTACATCCTCTTGGTTCTGATTCCTCTGGCAGAGGTGTTTCGCCCGCTTACGTGACTACACTTCCCTATGACCGCTGCCGATTGGGTTGCCGAGTAGTATAGTTGTCGGAATTTTCGAGCGTCAACGTGAACTGGGTTCATGTAAAGCCCATAAACGGGACACAGGCGAGCAGTCCGAGACAGCGTGGGACTACTCGATCGATGCGACTATATCGATCTCCAGGAATATGTCATCGTCTACGCTCAATATGAACGCAAACGTGGGCTTAGAAAGCTCGAACTGGTCGAACGTGATCATGGTCCTGGCCTGACCTGCGACCGACCCACCATCGAACTGCGCCGTAACGTCCCAGGTGACAGACTTCGTTACTTCCTGGATCGTCAGGTCGCCATACATCTCGAAGGTAGCCTCGCCCGACTCTGGAAGCGGCCATGGTAGGTAGTCGAATCCCCTGACAACCAGTTCGGCATTCGGGAACTGCCCCGTATTGAAAAGGCTCGTCCTGACCCACCTGTCTCGCCGGTCCTCGTCACTCCTGAACCCTGACAGTCCAACCTGCAGGAGGGACGATTCCGAGTCCACCTCGCCGTCGTCCTCGAACACGATTGAACCCGAGACCTCTGAAGTCTCGCCGATGGCCTTGATCGGCAGATCAACCCCCCTTAGCTCCTCACCCACGATGTAGCGTGCCATTGAAGCCTCTTCTACGACTACCGTGACGCCGCTCGATTCAGAAGAAGCAGAGGGGGCGGTTGGAATCGCAGGAGCAGTGGGGATCGACACCGCGGTTGGTATCGATGCCGCCGTCGGGATTGCCGCCGCCGTTGGTACGGATACAGCCGTGGGGATCGACACCGCCGTTGGAATAGATGCAGCGGTCGGTATGGACACTGCGGTGGGAACAGGCGGAGACGTAGGTATCGCGGGAGCGGTCGGGATAATTCCCGAAGAAGGCTGCTCGGCCTCCTCAACACACGCGACGAAGAGAGCAATTGGAATAAGAGTGATCAGGAGCCAAATGAACGCTCGCAAAGCTACAGGCAAACGCTCCGGGAAGAAAAACCTCACTGCACCGTGATGGTGCCGACCATCCCCAGGGCCTCGTGCGGCACACACACCAGTTCGTATGTGCCTGGCTCTTCGAAAATGTAGTCGAAGCCGACGGTCTCACCTGCGTTTACTTCGACGTTGATGTCCAGGTCGCTGACAGTGAAAGAGTGGAACGCCGCTTCTGCTATGAACGTAAAGTTCACGCCTTCACCAACCGCGAAAGCGAAGTCAACGGGATCGTACTCCATCGGGCCAGCGCCGCCATTGTCGATCATGTTCACGGTTACGGGGGTACCGACTATGGCTTCTGCTGCATCCTCACCTTCGCCAGGTACCGCAGTGGGAGCGGGTGCCGGAATCGGAGGTGACGCTCGCTGGATGATGGTTACGGACGGCCCGCTAGGTGCAGCCTGGCCACATGCTATAGCCGCAATGGCGACGGTTGCTACCAGGATCGCCGCTACTGCAAGTTTCGTCACCGAAATCCCCCCTGGCTGTTGGCCGATTTCACAGCCCCATAACAGTTCGATAGGCCCTGAATCTGGGCGCTGACAGCCGCAGACCGGGCCTGATTGTGAATGGTCTCACATAATCCTAGCACCTTGAAATTTGAGGGTCAATTGGCCGTTGACGCTGTAACCGTCCCATAGGTGGTGAGATAGTTTGATGTGAAGTTTGCTGTGCGCAGGTTGGGCGTGTTCACGGACGGACC
>JAGWBK010000062.1 GCA_021295915.1 Dehalococcoidia bacterium | reverse complement strand
CAGTTGGACTGGTGAGTGCATTGTATCTCGCCAACCCAAAGAACGAGGCTTCAGCAAGCCTTTTTCAGCAGCCTGCTAAAGGACGAAGTATATGCGGTCGTGGGCGCCGCTATCGAAGTGCATCGGGAACTGGGGCCAGGATTTCTCGAAGCCGTCTATCAGGAAGCGATGGAGGCAGAACTGCACCATCGACAGATTCCATTCGAATCCCAGAAGCCGGTGACGATACGCTACAAAGACCGTGTTCTGGACAAGAATTACTTTGCCGATTTAGTCTGCTTCAATCAGGTCCTCATAGAAATCAAGGCGATTGACCGCCTCTCAGGCAAAGAGCACGCCCAGATACTCAACTATCTGAAAGCAACAGGCTTCAAAGTAGGCATCCTGATAAACTTCGGCAGCCACGGCAAACTAGAGTGGAAAAGATTCATCAACTGACCATATCCACAAAGGACACGAACAGACACTAAATGCCTTCACAGAAACTTAGAGACCTTAGTGTCCTTAGTGGAAAAATAGACATAAGATACTTAGAGTCCCTTCGTGCCCTTAGTGGACAAATAGAACCATAAACATCCTCATCAAAAAGCCGCGAAGGTACACTAAGTCTGGTTACAGAACCCTTAGCGCCCCTTCGTGCCCTTAGTGGATAATTTCTTCAACCCCCTTCGTACCCTTAGTGGATAATAAAACCATGAACATCGGCATACTAGGCGCATCCACCTACGAACCAATCCTCGAACGCACCCACACGAGGATCGACGTCGACACCCGCTTCGGCACCGTCAGCGTCCTCGAAGGCGGGATCGGCTCCGCCACCGTCTACTACATCCGGCGCTTCGGCCCCAACGACAACCTGCAGGCCGACCTCGTCAACCACGCCGCCCACTCCGTCGCCTTCAGACAGTTGGGCGTCCGCCGCGTCATCACTCTCAACGGCTTCGGCGCGATCAACACGGACTACAGGGTCGGCGACCTCGTCGTCTACAGCGACTTCATTCGCATGTGCGAACGCACTCCCACGACCGTCTTCGACGGCGACGAGGGCTGGTTCAGGGCCAACATGAACGTCCCGTTCTGCCCCGGACTGCGCCGCGCACTTGTCGACTCCGCTCGTGCCGAGACAGACCGCCGCGTCCACGACGGCGGTGTCAACATCTGCGTCCAGGGCCCGCACAATGAGACCCCTGCCGAGATCGACGCCTACCGCATCTGGGGCGCCGACCTCATCTGCACCACGATCTACCCCGAGGTCGTCTACTTCAGAGAGCTCGAGATGTGCTACGCAGGCCTGTCCTGGCTGAGCGACGTCGCCGGCGTCGAAGACGCATCCGACTGGGTCATGATCACCCCCGACAACCTCGCCCCCATACTCCGCCGGGCCATCGAAGAACTCCCAACCGACCTCGACTGCCAATGCCAGGCCACCTGGTCCGGCGCCGAAGACACCCTGCCACCCTGGTACCAAGCCATCCGATAACCTTCTTTCCCTTCACGGGCTGAGAGGGGTAAGTATTCAGAAGCCGTCATTCCCGCGGAAGCGGGAATCCAGGGGCCGGGGGTGTCCTTCGACAAGCTCAGGACGAACGAACTGCCGGTTTACCTACCCCTGTCAGCTCCCTCAGGGTGAGGGGGAAAAGCCCTCACCGAAAGTAGGAACCCACCAGTAACAACGCCTGATCCCCTTAGCCTGTCGACCCCATTTCGTGCATAATCTTCTACACACACTTAGAGCCCTTCGGGCCCTTAGTGGATAATCACCTGGCAGCCAGCATTTGATCGTACTCGGAATAGACCCCGGAACCTACAGCATGGGCATCGGCGCAGTCGAGGTCGACGGCGACCAGTACGCCGTTACCCTGTCCACGGCGCTCAACCCGCCCCGCAAGGCCGGCATCGCCGAGCGCCTCGCGTGGCTCCACGAACGCCTCGACTCCATTGTGCAGGACCTCAACCCTGAGGTCGTCGCGATCGAGTCGCCCTTCGTGTCCCGCAACGTCAAGGCCGCTGTGGCCATCGGACAGTCGCAGGCCGTCGCTATGATCGCAGCCGCGTCTCACGGCGTGCCCGTCACCACCTACGCGCCTCGCGAGGTCAAGAAGGCTGTCACCGACTACGGCGGAAGCTCCAAGGAGCAGGTCCAGGGAATGGTGCAGACGCTGCTCGGACTCTCAGACCCGCTCGATCCGCCCGACAGGGCCGACGCGCTGGCAGTCGCCATCTGCCACGTACAGTCCACCCAGACACTCGGCATCGAGATGTGGGAGTAGCCGATGGTCTCATCACTGGTCACATCGATCTCTGGCACTCTCCAGCGGACCGGCGAGGACTGGGTCGACGTCGGTATGGGCGGCATCACACTCCGCGTCAGCATTCCCGGTACCGCCATCGACGGCGTCGGCAGGGTCGGCCAGGACATCACACTCTACACATCCCTCCAGGTCAGGGAGGACAGCATCTCCCTGTACGGCTTTCCGACTGAGGACGAGAAGCACACCTTCGAGACGCTGCTGAACATCAGCGGCATCGGCCCTCGACTCGCGCTCGCCATGCTGGGACGCTTCAGCCCCATGTCGCTGTTGGAGGCTGTCGAGGCCGGCGACACTAGGGCGCTGTCGACTGTGCCCGGAGTCGGACGCCGCACAGCCAGCAGGATCGTGCTGGAGCTGAAGGGCAAGCTCGACCTGGACTTCGCTCGCACCGACGGTGGGGGAGTGGACTCCGACCTCGTCGACGCGCTGACAGCCCTCGGCTACGGCTACACCGAGGCCCACGAAGCCATCTCCAGGACCAAGTCCGAGGCCCCCGACGAAGAGCGCATCCGAGCCGCCCTCGAATACCTGACCAGCGCATAACATGAGCCAATCGCCCAAAGACTCTGATAACTACCCCCTCTCCCTTGACGGGCTGACAGGGGTAGGCTCAGACAAAGTTAAATGACAACCAAAAGACCCCCTCTCCCTCAGGGAGAGGGCTGGGGTGAGGGTGAGAAGCTCGAACACCTACTTTTCTCATCTCCCTCAGAAAGACGGTGACTAACACTGTTCCACCTACACCATGCCCAATAGCCAAGAAACCATTTACGATCCCTGGGCCGAGATCTACGACTCGGTCTACTCATACGTCCGCTCCGACATCCCCCTGTACACCAGCGCCGCCATCGAGTCAGGAGGCCCGGTACTCGAGCTCGGCGTCGGCACAGGCCGAGTCGCGGTCCCCACAGCCGAGCATGGCATAGACGTCGTCGGCGTGGACAACTCCGAAGCCATGCTCGCGGTAGCCTCACGCAAGGTCGCCAACCTAGGTGAAGACGCCGGCAGCCTCGAACTCATCCAGGCAGACATAAGAGACTTCACCCTTCGCGATCAAGAAGGAAAGGGAAAAAAATTTCCGCTGGTTACTATGCCGTTCAGGGGCTTCCTTGCCATGCTCACCGTCGAGGACCAGTTCAGCGCACTGCGCCGGATCTACGAACACCTCCAGCCCGAGGGCATACTGGTCTTCAACATATTCGTCCCCGACCCGAACATGGCGCTGGAGCAGAGCGACGATCTGCGACACCTCATGGACGTAACCGACCCGGAGACCGGTCTCACCCGCGTGCTGTACCAGCAGAGCCGGTACGACTTCCACAACCAGATCGTCAGCGTGCGTATCCTGATCGAAGATCTCGACCGCGACAACGTCGTCACCCGCAGCATGTACCGCGACTACCAGCTCCGCTACTGCCACCGCTGGGAGGTCCACTACATGCTGCAGCTATGCGGCTTCGAGATCGAGTCCCTCTACGGCGACTTCGACCTCTCCGACTTCGACGAGTCCAGCACCGAGATGATCTGGGTAGCCCGCAAGCCCTGAGACACCGCGGGTACGATCAGCGTCCGAGATAGCGCAGAGTCTCCTGCGCCTTGCTCACCACCCACCCCGAGTCCGAGGCCGCGACGGGCTAGCCTTCCAGAAGTTGGCCGCTCGCGAGGACCTTCCAGAACGTCTCGTCTGCGATCGCGATTATCTCGCCGGCCAGGCTCCTGGTGATGTTCAGGCCTTCGGCTGAGTGGCCGCCGGCGATGTGCGCGATCTGCTCAGGCAGGCCTGCAGTAAGCGCGACGAAGACCCCGAACACCGGATGGCGCATGGACGGCGCACCCGTGATCCGAGGGTCGCTCCATCTCTCGATGTTGGCGGGATCGTACTCCCACGCCTTGCCTAGGTCGTGGCACAGACCTCCGGCGATCACCTCGTCGATGTCCACATGGAAGTGGCCGACCTCGTCCTTCAGCCCCTGCGCAATGGATACGCCGATCCGGGCCACTCCGTTGAGATGGGCCGCCTGGCCCCGTCCCTTCAACTCCGGCCCACCGGGGCCGCCGGAGCAGGCCATGTCGTTGATCCTGTCGAAGCTGCTCGACGAGAGAGACATCGCCCAGGCGTCGTAGACGAGCTCACGCAACTCATTGTCACCGATCATCTTCGCGTACGGGAGGTCTTCGATGACTCCAAGCCTCTGGACCCTATCAATTGAGAGTTTCATATCCTCCTCCTCCTCGCTGTTGGACTACTGACCCCACTGTGCCGGGTGACGGGGTCACCCAAGGCCTACGGTAACAGACGACTCAACTTTCGGAAGCTGCGTCAATTTGGTGGGTGCCTCCCTACGGAATCTAAAGTCCCCTCTCCCTCAGGGAGAGGGTTAGGGTGAGGGTGAAAACACTGCCCACCAAACTGACACAGGCTCCAGCTTTCGATGAGGGCTGAACTGCTACCTGGTGGGCCTGTATACTTGGGCACCGAACTATGGCCTGGTGTCTCACCGAAAGGCGGTATGGATGAGCGGAGCACAGTGGTACAAGGGAAACATCCACACGCACACGACCGAGTCGGATGGCGACGAGGACCCGCACAAGGTCACGAGCTGGTACCGGAGACACGGCTACGACTTCCTGGTGCTGAGCGACCACAATCACCTGACGCTGCTGGACTACGGCTCGGGCCGGCGCCGCTTCCGAAAGCCGCTGATGGTGCCGGGCGAGGAGGTCAGCGTCCGTATACACGGCGGCGAAACGCCGGTACACATCAATGGAATAGGCATCTCGCGGATCGTCGAGCCTATCGACGCTGACGACGTGGTCTCGACGCTGCAGGCCAACGTCGACGCGATAGTCCAGGCCGGCGGCATAGCATCCATCAATCACCCGAACTTTCAGTGGGCGTTCGACCACCGGCAAATAAGCCAGGTCAAGGGCGCCAGCCTGCTGGAGGTGTTCAACGGACACCCGGGCACGAACCTCTTCGGCGCTCCCGACAGACCGAGCTGCGAAGAGATCTGGGACGGCGTTCTCAGCGCCGGCCGGGTGATCTTCGGGGTGGCCACCGATGACTCGCACAACTATCACGACTTCGCACCGTGGATGTCGAATCCCGGACGTGGCTGGGTCATGGTGCAGGCCGACGAGCTGACACAGGAGGCGATCGTAGACGGCCTGGCGTCAGGCAGGTTCTACGCCTCAACCGGCGTGACCCTCACCCGGCTGGAGTGCTCCGCAGAGGGAATCTCGCTTGAGATCGAACAGGAGCGAGACTTCGTTTACACAACCCGCTTCACCGGCAAAGACGGCGAGCTACTGGCCGAGACCTCAGGCCTCACCGCTGAGTACAGGACCAACGGGACCGAAGACTACATCCGCGCCACCGTAGTCTCCTCCTCCGGCCCCCGCGCCTGGACACAGCCAGTCTTCCCAGCCCGAGATCCCCGCAATAGCTCCACGGAGTGACGTAGATGAAAGACTTCGACCAATACCTGATGCAGTCCTACGAGATGCGGGAGAGGCTTGTCGCGGACAAGTTCAGGCCGCGGTACCACTTCGTGCCGCCGGAGGGTCGCTGGAACGACGTCAACGGCACTGTGTTCTGGAAGGGCAGGTACCACACCGGCTACCTCCAGAAGATCCCCAACGGTCACGGCCAGCGCGACTTCTCGAGCTGGCAGCACGTCTCCAGCAGGGATCTCCTCCACTGGCGCTACCACAAGGCGTCACTGCGTGAGCCGCTGGAGGGCAGCAGGGGAGACTACTTCAACAGCGGCGACGTGATGGCAGGCGCCGACGTGCCCACCATCATCACCAACATGCCCGGTCGGGGCATCTGCATCTACCAGAGCCACGACGACAACCTGGACAACTGGGTCCCTCTCGCTGAGAACCCTGTGATACCACTCGACCCGGGGCTGGAGGGCGAGGAGACAAGGGCCTCCAGCAGGCTGCCGGAGTGCGTGATCTTCGACCCCAGCGGCTGGAAGGAGGGCGACACCTACTACGCCCTGATCGGCAACAAGAACTTCCGTCCCAGCTACGAGGGCGACTCCACCAGCCTGTTCAGGTCCAGCTACCTGCGGGAGTGGGAGTACGTTGGCCCCTTCTACAAGTCCGACAGGAAGTGGACCGAGGAGATCGAAGACTGCGCGTGCTCCAACTTCTTCCCCTTCGGCGACAGGCACATGCTGGTGATGCACACGCACCAGCCCTATGGCAAGGCGCAGTACTACATCGGGCGGTACGAGAACGAGCAGTTCTACCCCGAGATCCACGGTCAGCTCGGCCACCGGGGCAGCCTGGTCGTTGGCCCCGAGACGCTGCTGGACGACAGGGGCAGACGGATCTTCTGGGGCTGGGTTCGCGAGGCTCGCGGCCATAACTGGGAGACGTTCGGCTGGAACAGCATCATGACGCTGCCGTGGCAGTTCACACCCGACGACGACAACAGCCTGCTCATCGATCCTGTCGAGGAGCTGCGCTCCCTGCGCCACGACGAGCGCCGCCACGACGACGTCACCCTATCTGAAGGCGAGGAGATAACGCTCGACGGCTTCGAGTACGACTGCATGGAGATCAAGCTGACCATCGAGCCGAACGACGCCTCACGCTTCGGGATGAAGCTGCTGTGCTCGCCTGGAGGCGAAGAGGAGACGGTCGTGGCCTATGACGCTGAGAGTCAGCAGTTCGTGGTCGACTTCGAGAGGGCCAGCCAGAACGACGACCTGAGCTACGGCCGCGACATGCGCGACCACTCCAGTGGAGTCCGTCAGCAGATCGTGCCGTTCCCTCTGGAGCCAGGCGCAAGGCTGGACATCGACGTGTTCATCGACCGCTCCATCATCGAGATATTCGTCAACTCGCGGACCTGCATCGTCCAGAGGGTCTACCCCACCAGGGACGACAGCAGGGGCTTCAGGCTCTTCGCCGAGGACAGCCCTATCGCCGTCACGAACATCACCAAGTGGGAGATGGACGCCACCAACCCCTGGTGAGTTCTGGCGTCTACCGCACCGGACGCTTGTACCAGTCCGCCCACGCCGCCTTCCACCGTCGGAACAGCGCGATGAAGAGCGGGTTGGTGAACAGCAGCACCTTCCAGACCGGCATCTTGTCGAATCGCCGGGTCGACGGCAGCACCCTTGGCTTCCTCACGACCTGGACGCGCTGGCCCGTCCCCCTCGCGAGCTTCTTCAGGCTCCAGAGGAAGTCGACGTCCTCGCCGATCCACACACTCTCGTCGTAGCCGCCGACAGCGTCGAACGCGCTCCTGCGACAGAACTGCGTGGCCCCCTGGACCATCCCAGTGAGTCGCGCGAGCTGCCGCCAGCATCGCAGGTAGAGCCTGATGACCAGCCGCCGGGGACGGTACTCCACGTCGACACCGCCTCCGATACACCCAGGGTCGCTCATTACCTCATGCACGACTTCCAGGAGCGTGACCGGCACGATGACATCCGCATCCACGAACACCAGCACATCGCCCTCCGCAACGCTCGCCCCACAATTGCGCGCCCTCCCGATGCCCTGCACCGGCTCACCGACCACCGTCGCACCCTGATCCTCAGCTACTGCCGTAGTGTCGTCCGTGCTGTTGTTGTCGACGACGATCACCTCCACACCAACGTCAGCCCGGTCACGCAGACGCTCCGACGCCCGCCGAATCGAGTCCAGCGTGGCCGGAAGGTAGTCCACCTCGTTAAAGGCCGGGATGATGATGGAGAGGTTCATGAGCCTGTCCCAGATTAGTAGGCACTCCTATTTGGAGCGCGGGCATCTTGCCCGCCTTCGTTCATCCTGAGCCTGTCGAAGGACGCCCCCATCCGGCCTTCGCCGGAACGACGGGCTTTTGAACAGGTTGGGATCGTAGGTCTGGTCTGGCGAAACCATGTTACCCTCTGAAGATGAGAACGAACATTTCACAAGACGGCCAACCTGCCGAACAGGTACGCCGCAAACTATCTAGTCCACAGCCATTTCGACTCGTCACTGTTCGTGGACGCCTTCGTCACGGTGTGGACCTCGACCGTCCACGTGCTATTGAGATCGTAGAAGACCAGGTGCAGTACGGCTCCCAGACTACCTGAGCCTGGAACTGCGCCTGCGTGACGACGTCGCGGAGCTACGTCTGATGCGAGTCGCCGAGGACACCTGGAGACAGGGCATCGGCACCCGGCTAACAGAGGTCGCCATCGACTGGTGTCGCCACCACGAAATCCGCAACCTGGTACTCAGCACAACCACCCCACAGAAGCCCGCCATCTGCCTGTACCACAAGCTGGGGTTTCGTGAGGCGGCGCGCACGTTCATCGACAGGTACGAGTTGGTGTGGCTGCGGCTTGAGTTGTAATCTTGGGGCAGGAGAACGAATGCACGTATCTGACCCACATCAAGCAGATAATCCAAGCTAGCGATACTAGAAAGTAGAATGTGGTCCTTGCAAGGGCAAAGAAACGAGCCATGACGAGACACTAACTTGGAGGTTATTGAAAGAGCCGAGAGTGAGTTGGGGAAGCTAGGCTATACCATCAACGAAGATACCCGACAGGTGTCAGCGCCAAGCTTAAACTGTGCGCTAACGTGTCGCCGTCCAGGGAAAATGTCCGCCTAAGTGTTCAGCGATTATGTCCGTTCGTAACGTTGCCGATGGTAACA
>JAGWBK010000061.1 GCA_021295915.1 Dehalococcoidia bacterium | reverse complement strand
GTGTATGCTGCCATGGTCAGGCTGATGCTACGCCGACTGGCTGTCCCTACCTGAAATGACTTCTCAGACACCCTCTTACTCCATGCTGGTCAGGCTCTATTGGGAGAACGATCGGAAGGACTACTCGAGACCTATAGCCTTCAGACAACAAGTACTCAAATGAAGCTGTACAGCTCACTTCTATCTCGTCAACCAGCTCCGAGGCAACCTCCAACAGCATAGAGACAGGCCCTCATAGTACGAGGCGGACGGGGCAGATTGCTAGACGCCCGTGTGACAGTAATGGAAACTTGGAACGTGGGTTCATCATCTTCATTGTCTTCGCTTCGAATAAGCAGGCCCTGCGCTTTGTGTGTAGTTCCTTTTATGACGTACCTAGAGGCGAAGATTGCAAGAGTATCGTTTTCTATACTCTGCATATAGGTAAGTTCCATCAGTTCTTGCAACGAGGCGGCACTGCTCCCTAGTGGAGTCAATTCACTTTGGATTTCGAAAGATGTGCAGTTATGACGAGGCAGGTCTAATCTCATGACTAAAGCCTTGGCGTAAACCCAACCAACGGCCATTCGAAGTTAGCACACTGGGTAGGGTATATAGGGTGGTGACTTCAAGTATATCACCACCCAAGGATGGAATAGCCTAGAGACAGCCCCCTACCCGAGGCCGGCGAGGGCCTCTCGCTGGCGGGTCATGCGGCTTTCGCGTTCGTCGGCGAAGCGCTTGATGCCGGCGTAGATGGAGTCGGCGTCGAGATGGGCCTCGGCGATCACGTCAGACTCGCTTCCACCTGTCAGCCACTGGTTGTCCCAGTCTGACGTCAGCGAGTACTCGTCGGTGAGCGGGCCGACGTTCTGGACGGGCCACATGCGACGGGTGCCTGTGGTGACGATCATCATGTCGTACTTGTCGCTCGCAGACAGGACAGAGTCCTGGTACTCCTGCGACTGCCGGGTGAACAGCTCTTCGCTGATCGCTGCAACGACGCGGACGTTTACGCCCTCTTCTTCGAGTTTCGACAGTACCGAGACGAGGTTGACTGTCGATGACGAGCCCTGCACGAGCACTGTGCCGTGCCTGGGCTTGTCCGGGTCGAAGTCGCGAATGAGATAGAGTCCCTTGGCAGCGGCCGTGAGGTCCGTGTCCGCGAAGGTGCTGCGGTCAGCGACCGGGAAGTCCGGCCTGGCGACCTCGAGCACGATCACACCGACTTCCTGTTCGCGCGCCGCGATCTCAGCGGCAGCGAAGTAGGCAGGTGCGACGTCGTTGTAGTCCCAGAAGCTAAGAGTGATCGCCTGCCCGCGTGGGAAGAGCTTCCACACCTGCGGGGAGAAGATGCCGAAGTGGGTGCGTGCGTCAGCGGCCGTCTCGGGACCGGAGTGGCCCGCGAGAATGTGCAGCACGCCCGTACCGAACGGGCTGTCCTGGTTCTGCTGGCTCCACACGCGTGCTGGGAGATACATGAGCGGGGTGAACGCGCCGTACGTGCCGCTGAGAGCCCAGACTCCCACGTGTTCGTCTGGATCCAGAGAGACCGACTGGCCGACGAGACCTATGGCGGTGGACGCATTGCCCGCTTCCTGGATGGCGGCCTTGAGCCTGCTTCCGCTGGGGTTGGCGACCGGGTCGAAAGTGTCCCAGATCGCGCCATGCTCGACGTTGATCGACTCAGCGAGGTCGGCAGCCACGACGACGAATCGGTTGTTGGTAACGTAGTTCGCCCACTTAATGATCTCGGAGATCGCTCTTCGCGTCCCACGCACGTTGCCGGGCTCTTCGAAGAGCTTGATGGAGAGGTCTTTCTCCTCGCCGCTGCTGGGGTTGGTGACGGTAAGGTTCTGAGGCTCGACCGGCAGATTCTTGACAGCGAGCCGCGAGTCCTTGAACGGGTTCGTCCCACGGTCGATGCGCAGTGGCAAGCCGTCGTCAACGCTTTCACCGAGTTCGACTAGGCGGTTTGCGAGCCAGTCTCCCAGGCCATTCTGCTCCAACACAGACATGGCGATGTCTATGTTCCTCTTGAACTGGATGAGCCGTTCGCGGTTGTCCGAGACTGCGCCGTCCCGGATGCCCTCGAACTCTACGCCGAAGCGTCGCTCGAACGTCTCTGCGAGGCCGACGAAGTAGTCGCCGTTCATGGCGAGGTTGTACGGGTGGCTGTGGTAGCTGACAACCTGCTCGCCGTAGCCAGGAATCTGGCCGTCGACCGCAGCGGGCCACCAGCCCTTGACGGTCTTGCCGACGACAATCATGGGACGGTCGTCTTCGTGGTCCCACTCTTCCATGGTCTTGAAGGCGGCGACCACCTGGTCGTAGTCGTTGCCGTTGTCGAGGGTCATTACGTTCCAGCCGTAGGCGGCCCACTGGTCCTCGATGCGATAGGCGTCGTATACGGGGCGGATGACGCTGCCCACGAGCTCGTCATCGATGCCGGCGTTGTTATAAGAGAGCAGGACTCGCAGGCGCTTGCCGACCTGCTGGGCAACAGCGGCGGTCTTCATTTCCTGCGAGTGACCGGAGGTCATGGCGAACTCGCCCTCGATAGCCATGATCTTCAGGCTGTCGGGAGCTCCGACGATGTCCCAGAAGGCTGCCTTGCCAGCTGCGGTCGCTATGCCGATGCCGGAAGGTCCGCCGTTGACGTCGTTTGTCAGGTCGGTAGTCTCAGAGTGACCGGCGAGCGACCTGATGCCGCGGATCTTGGCCTGCTCCATCAGCGGATGATCGACGAGGTTGTTTTCCTGCAGCAGCGTGTCGAGCGCTCCCCTGCCCCGGCGGAATCCGAGGGCGTCTATTGAGAGCATCGAGGTGTTGGGGTCGGCTGCGTACTTATCGTCACCGGTAAGGGCGTGCTTTCGAGCAAGTGCCTCGCCCATGATCATCCACAGCGCGTAGGTGACGGGAGCATTGTGGCCACCGGCCAGCATGAAGCGGTCTGAGTATGGATGCTTGGGGCGGCGGTAGTCGTACCTGAGTCCGCCCAGATCGGGGCCGACCAGGTGGGAGGTGACAGTGTAAGGGGTGTAGGCCAGCGGGCCACCGAAGTGCCCGGTCTGCGCATAGTTGCCGAGCAGGACCAGGGTCATGGCGGTCAGGAAACCGACGTCTTCGAGTCGCTCCTTGTCATAGTCCGGTAGCTCGACTTCTCTCGCTGTTATGCCGTGTGACAGGGAGAGGGTGTTTACTATAGCCGTAGAGCCGCTTGTTGCCACCATAAAAAGTCTCCGTCCGCAGGTCTTGCTTCAATGGGAATCGATAGTTTTGCGCGTAGTCTAACTGTGTCATATTCGCGTACGACACCAAACTGAATGATAAGCGTTCGCCCTACGTAGTTGCAAGATTGGAGACCCTGCGAAAGACCCGCCGTGAACACGGGCCGAAGAGCGGCGCATACCGTACAATTGCGGCCACGGTAAGGCAGCGATTCATACGACGCAGGGGGTGACTTATGAGGCTCGAGGGCAAGGTAGCGTTGATAAGCGGAGGGGCACGCGGGCAGGGAGCCGTCGAAGCCAGGTTGTTCGCCAGCGAGGGCGCGAAGGTGGTGATTGGCGACATCCTCGATGACATGGGCAGGCAGGTCGAGGCTGAGATCGCAGAGGCCGGAGGGGACATAACCTACGTCCACCTCGACGTCACCAGCGAGTCCGACTGGGAAGACGCAGTTCGGACCGCCGTGGACAACTACGGGAAGTTGGACATACTGGTCAACAACGCTGGGATCCTGATCCGGGCAAATATCGAGGATACGACGGAAGAGAACTGGGACCGGATCATGGATATCAACGCCAAGGGCGTGTTCCTGGGCACCAGGGCTGCGATTCCGGCAATGCGCGATGCTGGCGGTGGTTCGATCATCAACATCTCGTCCGTCGCGGGACTCCAGGGGAGCCCTCAGTCGGCAGCATACAGTTCGACGAAGGGTGCCGTGCGTATCCTGACCAAGTCGACGGCAATCCAGTACGCGAAGGAGAACATCCGGTGCAACTCGGTACATCCGGGGATCATCTACACAGATATGACAAGTGACTCACTCGACACCGAGGAGGGTCAGCGCGACTGGATGAACCGGGTGCCCCTGGGCAGGCTGGGCCAGTCGGAAGACGTAGCCAACGGGGTGATGTTCCTCGCCTCGGACGAGTCTTCCTACATGACGGGCGGCGAGCTCGTGATAGACGGGGGAATTACAGCGCAGTAGGTCCGCGCATCACTAGTCGTCGCAGAATGGGACATCGCCTAGGAGGCCGTCGACGCCCTTCAGTCTGTCCGGTAGACAGCCGGTCAGGCCCGTTTCGTAGATGCTCAGGTACTCCAGCTTGATGAGGTCGTCCAGCTTGCCTGTGATTGGTCCCGTCAGATCGTTTCCCGCAATTACCAGCCACTCCAGCCGATCGAGATTGGAGAGTTCGTCAGGGATGGGGCCGGACAGGTCGTTGAAGCTCACGTCCATCCACGTAAGAGTGGCCATGTCGCCTAACTGTGATGGGATTTCACCGGTAAGCCTGTTGCCGCCAAGGTCGAGTATCGTGAGGTTACCAAGGTGGGATAACTCCTCCGGAATCCGCCCTGTAAGTTCGTTGCCATAGAGATGGAGGGACTGCAACGCCGACAGCTGGCCTAACTCTGGAGCTATCTGGCCGGACAGTCCACTGGTGGTAAGATCCAACGCCACGACTCGTGACTGGTCTCCCGCAACTATTACACCCTGCCATTGGGTGATGGGCACGTCAACACTCCAGTCGAGTTCACCATCGCCGACGAGCGTGGGTAGCGCTGACAGCAGCGCGGCGCAGTCTCTGGCCAGTCCGTCTTCAGCCGTCGGGTGCTCACTCGGGGCTCCCCCAGGGCACAAGATTGGCGGAGCCGACCCTTGCTGAACGATTGTGAATCCGCTCGAAGGCGCTGCCGGCCTCTCGGCTTGCATTTCTAGGCTGGCCAACCCGCGGTCCTGTGAGATGATGGCGGCGACAATGGCGGCAGCGATGGCTAGTACGATTACTGCCTGTGCGAAGAGGTACTCTCTCCCCCACGATCTGTCTCGTTCTTCGCCGTTGCCGCCGTTTGGGGGCGTCGAGCCCGGCTGGGGATCATCGTTCACGATCGATCACTCTTCGGACCAGGGCTGCAATGCAAGAGCAGATGGCAATCAGTGGGCCAGCGTACTTGGCACCCATCCGCCATACAGAGGGTACTGGGAGCAGATGAACTCGATGTAGGCGGGCTGTCCGGACTCATTGGCTGCAAGTGCGCGTTCCAGCGCCGGGATCACTTCGGACGGCTCGGACACTCGCTCTGTGTGAAGCCCCAACTGTCCGATGACCTTGGACATGTCGACGTCATCTGGGCCAAGCACGACGTGGGTGTACGGGTCGTGTCCCTCGCCCCAGAAGCCGGGGCCGTACCCTGCGAAACCGCCGTTACTGATGTGTGCAATCGTGATGCCGACTCGCTCGCGCAGTGTGACCTCCAAGTTGCCGAGCATGTAGCCAACTCCGGCGTCTCCGGTAACCGCGACGCACTGGCGGTCTGGATAGGCCAACTTTGCACCAATCGTCGATGCGAGGCTGAATCCGAGCGTGGATACGTTGCCCCATCCCAGGAATCCCCGTGGGATTAGCGTGTCGTAGATCGTGCTGAGCTGGTCTCGGGTGTTGCCGGAGTCGTGAGTGACGAACGAGTTGTACGGATCGAGCACCTTCATCATGTCGCCGTAGACGCGATATGGATTGATCGGCGTGTCGTCCGACGCCATGGCCTCCCGGTAGCCTGCAAGGGCGGCGTCTCGTGAAGCAGCGACCTCGGACTCGACGTCGGGGGCAGTGCGACCATCACCTCCGGTCCTGTCTGAGACCTCGGCTGCCAGCGCGTCGAGCGTGAACCTGGCATCGCCGATCACGGCGTGGGCGGTTGGGTAGATGCGGTTGACGTGTAACTCGTCGAGGTTGCACTGGATGATTTTCTTGCTGGCGGGGTCAGGTATCGCGTGGCTGAAGCGGCCGGGCGAGAGGCTGGAACCGACGGCGAGGATCACATCGCTCTTTGCCAGGTACTCAGCGGGAGCGTCTCCACGGACTCCTACGAAGAGCGGGTGGTCTTCAGGGAAGGCACCTTTGGCTTTCAGGGTAGTGACGACCGGTGCGTTCAGCAGCTCAGCGAGGGCCCTCAGTTCGGCAGACGCGCCGGCATAGATCACGCCTTCGCCTGCATAGATCAGCGGGTTCTCTGCGTCGAGAACGATGTCGGCGGCTGCGGAGACGTCGGCGGGATCGGGGGCCGTCTTCCAGCCCTTGACCGGGGTATAGGGGTCGGCGGTCTCGTCATACTCTCCCGAAGCTTCCGGCACGGACAGCACCACCGGTCCAGGCCTGCCACTTCGCAGCATGGTAAATGCGCGGCGCATGAACTCCGGTACCCTCGACGGTCTGTCGATGTACCCGTACCACTTGGAAACGGACTTCAGGCTAGTGGTCACGTCGAACTGCGAGTTCTCCGTGCTGCCTGCAGGAACGCCATCGGTGATACACAGTATGGGCGAGCCATCCTCGAATGCCTGGGCCAGACCTGCATAGGCGACCTGGATGCCGGCAGCGTTCACGCCACCCTGCACCGTGCACACGCCTATGCGTTCACCGCCGGTCACGCGGGAGAAACCATCCGCGAGCGCGATGGCGTAACGGTCGTCACGCATCATGACCATGGGGACGCCCTCGCGTCCGAGGGCGTTGTTCACCCTGCACACGGGGAAGGTCGAGACCCACTCGACTCCTTCCTGCTTCAAGATTCTTGCTATGGCGGTTGCGACATCGATGGTCATGTATTGCTCCTATTCTGGAAGCTCTCTAAAGGGTTCATTCTTATCTGGTGGGGTGAAAGGGACAGGTCATAGTACCTTTCACCCTCACCCCCGTATCAAGTACGGGGTAGGCTCTGAGGGAGGGGAGATCAGTTTACTTGGGGGTAAGATCAGCCAGTCTTGGCATCACCTCCTGGGAGAGCAAGCGGACGGACTTCTCGTACGAGTCTCTATCTTCCGAGTGGTCGAAAGTGAGCCAGAGCAGTGTACCGAATCCTCCGACAGTGTCATACAGGGCGCGAAGCTTCTCTTCGACGGTGTCAGGAGAGCCCACAATCCAAAGGTTGTCGTGCATGTAGTCGAGTGTCACGTCGTCGTCAGAAATCGACTTGTCGTGTTTCATGAAGCTGACGAACGGGTACGCCCCATACGAAAACAGCGGGCGCAGGTACTCGCGCCAGCAGCGCCCTAGCATCCCGTTCATCGCTCCTTCGCGAGCCTCCTCGTCAGTGTCTGCTACCCAGACGTCGCGAACGATGCGCCACTCGCTGCGTGAAGGTGGCTGTCTGCCTGCTGACTCCGCACCTTCGACCACGGCGTCCCAGTGGCTGGCGACGTAGACTGCGTTGAGTCCCAGGCTCATCGGGATGTATCCCCGCTCGCCGACTATCTTCAGCGTGTTTGAACCGGGGCTGGCGCCGGCGACTCCTATGGGTGGATGAGGTTTCTGGTACGGGGTCAGGAACGTCTTGAGAGTGGCGTACTCGTACTCTGCGGGGTCGGGGATGTTCACGTTCCAGAACTGTCCCTTGTACTTGAATGGGCCTTCGATGTGTTCCCAAAGGCTGAGGATGATGTCGAGCGACTCGCGTGTCCTGGCGTGGTGCTCCCCCTCGTCGAAATCGACGTCGAACAGCTCGTGGTCTGAGAGCAGACCACCCGAGCCGATGCCGAACATATAGCGACCCTGTGCGAGGTGGTCGAGGTAGGCGACCCTGTGAGCAAGCTCCACCGGATGATGGAACGGCAGCAGATGAGCGCCAGTTCCGAGCTTGATGTTCTTCGTACGCATCAAGGCCTGTGCTATCAGCAGGTCGGGAGTGGGAACGGGCTCCCACGGCGCCGTGAAGTGCTCCCCGATCCACGCCTCGCTCAGGCCATAGCTGTCCGCCATCTCAAGACAGTCGAGGTCCCACTGGTGCGCGTCCCAGGTGGAGCGCTCGGGCGGGTGTGAGGGCATGAGGAACAGTCCGAGCTTCATCGGTGACCTCCGTGGCCGGCGTCAGGCGACGCCCGCGATGAGTCTTGGCGCACAGTATATCTTGTGGGCCGTTAGATGTGGGGATGACAGATGAGGTGTTGGTCTCGCAGCGCAGCTTTCATGCTTGGGTAATGAAACTTTCCCCTCATCCCCGGATCAAGTCCGGGGCAGACTCTAACCTTCTCCCCAAGGAGAAGGGACTCTAGTCGCGGTTAAGAGCGGCGAGTCCGCTTGTTACGGCGGCGGTTACGAGACCGTAGTCGGGTCCGTACTGGATGAATGTGAACCCCTGTGACTGGCGCTCGCGGAGGCCGTCCGGAGTGTTGGCCGAAACGCCGATTTCCACGCCGTGCGCGCGGGCAATCTCCAGCGCCTTCACTGAAATATCCTCAATCTCTGGAAGTGGAAGCTGTCGTGGGTCGAGACCGAGTTCGAGCGAGAGGTCCCAAGGGCCGATGGTCAGAACGTCGATACCTGGCACGGCGCATATCTCGTCGAGGTTCTCGACGGCGTCCTTCGTCTCCAGGATGAGTGAGACGAGGATGTTGTCGTTGGCGCGTTCCAAGTAGTCGTCGTTGTCGAGCGTGTATGACGATGCTCGCAGTGGGCCCCAACTCCTAATGCCGACAGGCGGAAACCGGGTGTAGGAGACGATGGCACGGGCCTCTTCTGCAGTCCTGACTCCGGGCACGAGAATACCCATCGCGCCCATGTCCAGGGCACGCTGAATGTAGACCTGATCTCGGTTGGGAACGCGCACGATTGGCACGGCATCGGTGTTTCCGATGGCCATCAACATCTGCTGGACTTCAGCGGAATCGAGCGCATTGTGCTCGGTCTCTACGACCAGCCAGTCCATGCCGGCGAGTCCCATCAACTCTGCGACCACCGGGCTGCCCAATCCGAGGAAACAGCCGATGGCAGGCTTCCGATCCTTGACGAGTTGGCGTACACGGTTGTCTTTCATGAGTGAGTCACCGCCCGATGGTAGTTCTCCGCAGTCTATGTGGGGCGTCTGCTAGCGTCAAGTAACCGTCCCACAGGCGGTGTGAAAAGAAGAGGGCGGAGAAACTTGGTAAGGTTTCGGTAACCAAGAGAGACCAAAACCAAGAGACTCCGCTAATGTCCAGAGTAAGATTCACACTTCCACAGAGCCTGCCCCGTTGTAGA
>JAGWBK010000060.1:21714-23644 GCA_021295915.1 Dehalococcoidia bacterium | reverse complement strand
TCCCTGAACAGCGGGTGAGGCCTGTCTGGACGGGAGAGGAACTCCGGGTGGAACTGCGTCCCGACCATGAACGAGGCATGAGCGTACTCCATTATTTCTACGAGTTCCCCGTCCGGCGAGATTCCTGTGGGCCACAGCCCGACCTCTTCAAAGCCTTCCCGGTAGCTATTGTTGACTTCCCATCTGTGGCGGTGCCGCTCCTCGACAGTCGGCGATCCGTAGGCACGATCCGCCCAGCTGTCCGGCACTGTGACGCATGGGTAGAGCCCGAGGCGCATCGTGCCTCCCATTTCGGTGACGTCCTTCTGACTCTGCATCAGGTCGATAACTGGGTGTGGGGTCTCCGGGTCCATCTCGGTCGAGTTGGCAGCCTCGAGGTCCATTAGGTTGCGCGCTATCTCAACCACCATTACCTGCAGCCCCAGGCAGAGGCCCAGGTAAGGAACGTCGCGACTGCGAGCGTACTTGACGGTCTCGATCATGCCCTCCACGCCACGCGGCCCGAACCCTCCGGGCACAACGATGCCTGCAACCGACTCCAGCAGCCGGCTTGGCCCTTCCTCTTCGATCTGCTCGGAGTTGATCCACTGCACTTCGATGTCTCTGTCGTAGTACAGGCCCGCGTGGAGCAGCGCCTCCTTGACCGAAATGTATGAATCGCGCAGATCGACGTACTTGCCGACGATCGCAATCGGAAGTGTCTCCTTCGGCTCATGGATAGCCTTCACCATAGTACGCCAGCCGGCCAGGCTGTCCGTGGAGTTGCCGTGCTCCGCGTTCAGGAACGCGGGCCTGCGCTCGAATGGGGAGGGACTTATCGGGGACCCCACACCCAGGCTACGCATGACCAGATCGCCTAGCCCCTCGTCCTGGAGGATTAGCGGTACTTCATAGATACTGGATACAGTCGGCAGCGTAACTACGGCCTCATTGGGGACATCGCAGTGGACGGATATCTTCTTCTTGATGTCTTCGTCTACGTCATAGTCGGAACGGCACAGAATTGCGTCAGGCTGGATGCCGATGCTCCGAAGTTCTCGTACCGAGTGCTGCGTTGGCTTGGTCTTGAGTTCATCAGTCGAAGATATATATGGCAGATATGTAACGTGTATGTAGTACACGTTGTCGCGGCCAACCTCGTTCCTCAACTGCCTGATCGCTTCAAGGAACGGAAGCCCTTCGATGTCACCGACGGTTCCCCCAACCTCAACCACGATCACATCTGCGCCGGAGTCTGCGGCGAGCTTGAGTATGCGCTGCTTGATCGCATCGGTTACATGCGGAATCGCCTGAATCGTCCCACCAAGAAACTCTCCACGTCTCTCACGGGATATGACGTCGCTGTATACCTGACCAGCAGTGATGTTGGACAGCCTTGTCAGGTTTACATCGACAAACCGCTCGTAGTGACCGAGGTCCAGATCAGTCTCGCATCCGTCTTCCGTGACGAATACCTCGCCATGCTGATAGGGAGACATCGTGCCGGGATCTACGTTCAGGTAGGGGTCGAGCTTCATCAGCGAGACCGACACGCCACGGCTCTTCAGGATACGGCCAATGGATGCGACGGTAACTCCCTTGCCTACAGAGCTGACCACTCCACCTGTCACGAAGATTATTCTTGTCATGCGGTCATCTTCTCCGGCAGGAAACTGTCCGTCCACTGGGCACTTGGGAACACGCGTATCATCGCTCTGCGTGATAGTTGATCAGCGGACATGAAGCAGGTGAGAAGGGGGCTGAGAGGGACAGTACGAGAAGGGTAGGCTTGGAAGTGAGTGCCTGGATCGGCTCTCACTTACTTTCGACTCCATCGCTGGCTGCGGCGTAAGAGTGCGTCACGGCCTCCAGTCCCTGAACGTTTGATTGAGTATATGAACGTACGTCCGAAGGTGTCAACGAAAAAGACAGGCAACTTTTCTCAACAATG
>JAGWBK010000060.1:9441-21481 GCA_021295915.1 Dehalococcoidia bacterium | reverse complement strand
CTGTCGGGGAGTTCGGTTGACGAGATTGCCCAACTCATACTCGAAACAGGTGACGCCGACCGATTCGACCTTGGCGAGGTCATGGACCGTTCCAGGGAAGGTGACGGCTACTACCGCCTGGACAGGCCTTTCGAGCCGCCCGAAGTATGGGCCGCGGGAGTCACCTATAAGACTAGCGAAATGGAGCGGCAGCGTGAGAGCGATACCCCGGATGTCTACGCGAAGGTATTCACCGCCGACCGTCCAGAGGTCTTCCTGAAGGCGACACCGGACCGGTGTGTCGGCCCGTTCGAGGACGTTGGAATCAGATCAGACTCAGAGTGGAGCGTTCCTGAACCCGAGCTGGCATTCGTTCTGTACAGGGGCGAAATCGTCGGTTACACGATCGGGAACGACATGAGCAGCAGGTCGATTGAGGGCGAGAACCCTCTCTACCTCCCGCAGGCCAAGGTGTTCGATAGGTGCTGCGCGATTGGCCCCTGCTTTGTGACTGCTGAAGACCTGGATCCGATGAACCTCGACATCTCCTGCTCCATCATCCGTGACGGTCAGGAGGTCTGGACTGACCAGACTTCGACATCCCTGATGGGGCGGACCTGCGAGGAGTTGGCAGACTGGGTTCAACGCCATAACCTTGTGCCAGACCTGACAACCGTTCTCACCGGTACGGCAATTGTCCCGCCGCCTGAGTTCACATTGCACGAGGGGGACGTAGTCACCATCACAATAGAGGGCATCGGATCGCTCGAAAACGGCGTGATGGCAGTGTAGCGAGTGCGCCTCTATTAGGCGTGACTCAGCCCGCCGTCGAGGTACAGCGTCTCCCCGGTCATGTACGCGGAGGCATCTGACACGAGGAACAGCGCTAGGAAGCCCACTTCCCGCAGATCACCCGCGCGGCCCAGAGGAACCGTGTCCCTGGCGTTCTCTCGTGACCTCGCGACCTGTTCAGGGTCACCAGTCTCGGGATCAGGGAAGATTCCGGGGGCTATGCAGTTAACCGTTACGCCGTAAGGCGCCCACTCCAGTGACAGGGTTTGGGTAAGTCGAGCGAGGCCGGCCTTGGCTGTCGAGTACACCAGCATCTCCGGCGAACCCTTCCTGGCCGCGAACCCGCTGATGTTTATGATCCGACCTCTGCCCCTCTCGATCATGTGTGGGCCCACCGCACGGCAGCCCTTGAACGCTTCAGTCAGGTTGATGTCCAGCACGAACCTGTATTCATCGTCGCTGATGGCCGTGCCGTCTGATCCCGGGGAGGGAATTAGCGGCTTTCGTATCGCGTCCCCCAGGTTGTTGATCAGCACGTCTATGTGGCCCCACTCAGATAGCGCATAGTCTACCGTCCGCTGCCAGTCGTCGGTGTCTGTTGCGTCAGCCGTCATCGTAAGGATCGGATAACCTGCAATCTTCATCCCCTCCGAAAAGGGTTGCAGGTACCTGTCTGTGAGCGCAGTGACCATTACACGTGCACCCGAGTGAGCCAGGACCCTGGCGATGCCTTTACCTATACCTCGTGCCGCACCCGTGATGATTACGGTCTTGCCCGTTACGTCAAACTCATGTGGCAGCATCGTCGGTCCTCCCAGATGATTTTAGGTCGTCGGTGGGCTTCTCCTGCTCAATGGTTACCCGATATCGAGTCCAGCGCCTGCTGGACGAAGTCTATACCGACCATTTCCTTCCACGCTGCCATCAGTCCGCTGGTGACGCTGCCGGGAGTCGACTGCCCGAACTGGTATCCATTTAGCGTCGCGACTGGAAGCATGCAGTAGCGGGTACTGGAAACGAACGCCTCGTCAGCGCCATAAATTTGCGAAGGACTGTACAGCCCCTCGTCAACGTCGATGTTCAGGACACTCGCAAGCTCCAGGACGGTGTGCATACTGACACCGGGAAGAACGTTCCTTCGGTCAGGCAGCTTGATCCTGCCATCTGCCACGAACATGAAGTTCGCACCCTGACACTCCGTAATGAAGCCGCCTTCATTGACCATCAACGCCAGAGTCTGAGTGCTCCCACTCTTGCCGTCACCGGCTGCTTCCTGTGGCTTTGGGTAGCTGATCGGAGTGTAGAGCCTGACGCCCTCAACGTAGCTACGCGCGAATCCGCTGAACTCTAGTGGCGTGCAATAGATGGCAATATCGACACTCGGGAGGTCGTCAGCAGCGATTGGGCGTGTCACAGTGATCGTCTGTGTGACCACCATGTCGCCAAGTCCGCCCTCCATCAGGGTGAAGTTCGCCTCCACAATTCCCCGCGAGGTCTTTTCCATGTCGTCGATCGTAATGCCCGGGTCTATGTTGGAGTATCTCAGCCCGCTGAACAGCCTCTCGAGGTGCCTGCGCAGTTGAAACGGTCTTCCGCCAAAAGTGCGTGCCGAATCGTAGTAGCCTCCAGCCGATCTCACATTGATCCGCTGTAACTCCGGCAGGGCCTGGGAATACGGCATGACCTGCCCGTTGACGTATGTCAGGAACTCACGTTGGTCAGCCACGTTAGCGCCTTCCAAACAGCCGCTTCTTGATCTTTGTGAGCGAGGTCACGGCGTGAATCAGTGGCGACATCTTCCTGCCATGTATGGTCCCCTGGGCAAGCGCCTCCTTGAATCCTTCAGGTGTGCCATCGAACTCTGGCATGATTACATAGGTCCTCCCAAGTTCAATGGGAGTGTGAGAGTCGCTGACGCCTGAAGTCAGAAGACCGTGCTCCTGAGCGAACTCGTGGGCTTTCCGGTTATCGGCGTCCATGTTGTTTCGTGAGTTGAAGACCTCCACTATGTCGACATGGGGCAGCACGTCTTCTATGCCGCTCCGTGTTATCACCTCACCTCTGAACCTGTCGAACGGGTGGGGGAGACTAACCAGTCCACCCTGGTCTTTTATCCTCTTGGCTGTTTCAAGTGGCGTCAATCCTCGGGGAATCGTCTCTTGCAGAAACAGGCCGGTGACCTCCCCCTCAGCTGTCCCCACTTCTTCTCCTATGATTACCGTAAAAGGCGCGATGTCGCGTACCACAAACGCACCCTCTGTGGTGTTGTGGTCTGTAACTGCTATGCAGTTCAGCCCGACCTTGAGGCACCGCGCCACCAATGTCTCTGGACTCATGTCCGAGTCATAAGAGTAGTGAGTGTGCATGTGGAAGTCGGCCTTAAGCATTAGTCTCCGACGTCCATTCCCTCGTCGCCGTCAACCATCCGCATCTGCTCGCCATATGCTGTACGGATTCGCGTGATCTTCATCTCGGCCGACGTCAACATTTCGTTGCAGACTCGCGCCAGTTTCATACCCCGCTCGTACATCGACATCGACTGCGCCAGGGTGAGGGAGCCCGACTCCAGTGCATCCACCGTTTCATCCAGTTGTTCCAACGCCTCTTCGAAGGAGAGGTCCTCAATTGCCTTGGTTTCAATGTTGGTTTCGTCAGTCGACATGCAATCCTCTGTAGACATCACTCACTGAACCTGAACGGCGGATATCGGTCTGTCGTCAGCAGGAACGCGTAGGCTCCCACTCGAATGCCCCAGCGGAACAGTCCCACTATGTAGTTGAACATCCACACTGGATAGCGGCCAGTAACCAGGATGGCAATCCAGGCCAGGAACACGACGACAAGCGCGACGATCCCGAGTACTGTCAGGACTATGTAGTGCGGAATCGCAAGCAGCCACTTAACAAGAGGCAGGAACCGGTTGAGCTGGCCCTGAACATCGGGATAGGCGATCTCCAGCGTGACAGACTGCTGTTCATCCGTTGACGGATACTCATCCCGGAGCAGGAAGAGGTATGCGCCCACCCTGGCAGAGAAGCGACTGACCTCCAGATTCCAATCGAACCACCAGCGCGGGTACTTTCCTCGAAACACAATCATCAGCATTGTGGCCAAGGACAGTCCCAAACCAGCCAGTAACACACTGGTTTCGCCCGAGTTCCAGGCCGAGTCGGAGTCACCGGCATTTACGAATGATCCTGATATAAGCCCGATGATGATAAATATGGGTATCGCCAGGATGATTCGGACGAGTGCGGTGAGCCTGTTGCTGCCCTCTTCCGGGTACTCAACGCTGAACTGGACTGGGTATATGTCAGTGGAATAGACCATCATCTTCTCCTGCGGAGGCTAGGGTTCTACAGGACCGGTCGATACTTCCTCCACTTTTGCCGCAATTGTACCCTCATTGAGGGTAATGTCCAGTGAACTGCCGGGCCGGGTTTCGCTCGCTGCGGTCACCACATTCCCACTTTCTCGATCAACAACAATCGAGTAACCGCGTCGCAAGGTGTCCTGAGGAGACAGGGTTCGCAGTGCAGTTTGTAGCCTGTCGACTTGACCACTCAACAGCTCGACCCTGTGAATCAGCATGGTCCTTGCCGAGTCGAGCTGGTCATCGACCCTGAGCCTGAGCTGGTCAACCTCCGGTACCGCACGTCCGAGCCTAGCCCAGAACTGCCCTACGTCACCTGTCGCGGCATCCACCTGCTGAGTCACCGAGCTCTCGACCCGGTGGACTGACGCCGACAACCTATGCAGCAGCTCCATCCTGTCTGGCACGACCATCTCCGCCGCCGCCGACGGGGTTGGCGCCCGGACGTCGGCCACCAGGTCGCACACGGTGAAGTCAGTCTCATGTCCCACCGCACTCACGACTGGTACGCGACTGGAGAACACCGCCCTGGCAACCGGTTCCTCGTTGAAAGGCCACAGATCCTCAAGGGAGCCTCCACCCCTCGCAACGATGATGACGTCTATATCTGGCTCATCATTCAGGGCGACTATCCCTTCGACGATGGTTCCCGCAGCCGCGTCTCCCTGGACCATAGCCGGTGCCAGCGCTAGCTCGACCATCGGGAAACGCCTGCTGACGACGGTGCGAATGTCCTGCCAGACGGCCCCGGTTGGTGACGTGACGACTCCGACTCGTTTGGGAAAGAAGGGCAGGGGTCGCTTTCTCGACGCCTCAAAGAGCCCCTCGCGTTCCAGTTGGGCCTTAAGCTGTTCCAGACGGAGTTGAAGCTCGCCCACGCCCTCAGGCTGGATCACATCTGCGACGAGTTGAAGGTCTCCTCGTGCTTCGTAGAGAGATATCCTGCCGTGGGCTACTACTGCGGCCCCATCCTGCAGGTGCTCAGAACCCCGCGAGTTCCGAAAGTGGACGCACCGGAGAGAACTGCTGCCGTCCCGAAGAGTGAAGTACGAGTGACCCGAGCCTGGTCGACGCAGGTTGGCAACCTCGCCCTCGATCCAGACATCGCTTAGCAGTTCGTCGTAGGACAGCAGGTCCCTGAGATACGCAGTGACCTGTGAGACGCCGTAGATCAGCGCCATGTCAGACCCTGGACAGGTAGCTGCCAGACCTCGTGTCCACCTTTACCGTCTCCCCTGCGTTAACGAAGAGTGGGACCTGTATAAGCAGACCGGTCTCCAACGTAGCCGGTTTGGTGGCGCCTGTCGCGGTGTCTCCCTTGAGACCGGGTGGTGAGTCCGCAACTACCAGATCGACAGTAAGGGGCATGTCCACTGCGATCGGGTTGCCCTGGTAGAATACCAAGTCAATGGTCATCCCCTCTTTGAGGTAGTTCAGCTCCTCGGAGATGTCTCCCCGAGTCAGTGGGAACTGGTCGTACGTGTCAGTGTCCATGAAGTAGCAAAGGTCGTCTTCGTCGTAGATGTACTGTGCCGATCGACGCTCCACGTCTGCTGGAGTCAGCTTAACGTCGTATCCGGAGAAACTTCTGTCAAGCACCCGTCCGCTGCGGATGTCCTTGAATCTAATCCTCATAGTCGGAGCGCGCGTAGTCGACCACGAGGTATGGAACGCCGTCCAACTCGATGGCCATGCCTTTTCTGAGGTCTCCGTATCCGATAGTCATCTGACTAGCACCTGTTGGCCTTCCCTTTTGGCTGGGCTTATCGCAACGGCCCTACTTCGGCGATCTGGTCAGTGGTCGAGCTCTGTCGTCTTCCATGACCACAACGTCCTCGATCCTTACACCGCCCCAGCCTGAAATGTAAATTCCCGGCTCTATGGTGAACACCATGCCGTCCTCTACGACGTCCTGTGATCTCGGGACCACCATTGGCCGTTCATGTATGACGAGTCCGACACCATGACCCAGACCGTGACCGAACTCATCGCCATATCCCGCGTCCGTGATGACCTCGCGGGCTACGGAGTCGATCTCCTCGCCGGTCATACCTGGTCTTGCGGCCTCGATGGCGGCCTTCTGAGCCTGCAAAACGATACCATAGATGTGTTGGAACGTGTCGTCCTGCTCTCCAACCACGAACGTCCTGGTCAGGTCGCTGCGATAGCCCCGGTAGGTCGCTCCCATGTCGATTACGATAGGCTCACCATCTCGCACGACTGTGTCGTCAGCACGATGGTGGGGCAGGGCGGCGTTCGGCCCGACTGCGACTATCGTATCGAACGACGGCCCTTCGGCGCCCAGTCTGCGCATCTCCTTGTGCAGTTCCCAGGCAACCTCTTGCTCCGTCATGCCTGTTCGGATCTCGCGCTGTATCTTGGCCATGGCCTCGTCGGCTATCTGCACCGCACGGTCAAGCGCCTCGATCTCGTTGCCGTCCTTGACGGCCCTGATCCACTCGATCACACCAGCCGTCTCTTCGAAGTCCACCCGCAGGTCGCTCTCAGACTCCTCGACCTCGCGTTGCAGCCGGCTGAACGCAGCGACGCTCATGTCGTCTGCCTCGAACCCAATTCTGTGCATCCCGACCTCGACAGCGACAGCAGGAAACCAGGGCTCGCCTCCCCTGATATGGCGCACATCGAATCCTGGCGATTCCGACTGGGCCTGCTCGATGTACCTGAAGTCGGTGGCAAGAATGGCCTCATCGGCGGTAATGACTAGCTGGCCGTTGGAGCCGGTGAACCCCGACAGATAGCGGCGATTCGCGGCTGAGGAGACCAGGAAACTATCCAGATCTTGCTCAGCCATATGCTCTCTGAGCCTGAGGAGTCTGTGGGACGTGTTGTCAGTCACGCCTGTTCGCCAAGATGCGCTGAGAGGAAGTCGAGCGCGTATATGTACCCACGCCATCCCATCCCAGCTATTTGTCCAACTGCTATGTCGGCAATGACAGAGTGACGCCTGAACTCGTCTCGTGCGTGAATGTTGGACAAATGGACCTCGACGATAGGTAGTCGGGAGTCCGTCAGCGCATCTCGCATTGACAGCCCGTAGTGGGTTAGCGCACCCGCGTTGATGACGATTCCATCTGCACCGTCAGTCGACCTCTGGATGAAGTCGACGATCTCCCCCTCGTGGTTCGACTGGAAGAAGTCAACTTCGGCGCCAAGTTCCGATGCACGCTCGCCGAGCGCCTCCTCGATCTGTGCAAGCGTTGTCACCCCGTAGTGACTGGCATCACGGCGTCCGAGGTTGTTCAGGTTGGGGCCGTTGATTATCAGGACCTTCAATCGGCGCCGCTCCCCGCACCTGCGCGCGGGTGCGCCTGCATGTATGCCTTGCGTGCCTCGGTCTTGGTGATGTGCGTGTATACTTGGGTGGTCGCCGGGCTGGCATGGCCCAGCAACTCCTGCACCACTCGCAGGTCGGCGCCGCCCTCGAGAAGGTGGGTGGCAAATGAGTGGCGAAGGGTGTGAGTGTGGACCTGAGTCCCAAGCCCGCTGTGCGCAGCGTAACTTCGCACCGCCTTTTGAATGCTGCGCTGGCTCAGACGATTCCCGTAGCGGTTCACGAACAGCGCTCCGCCCTCGTCTGAAGAGGCCACTTCGGGCCTTACTTCGGACATGTATAGACTGAGCGCGTCCCTGGCCGATTCACCTATGAGGGCAATTCGCTCCTTCGACCCCTTGCCTACAACTCGTACCTCTCTCGTGACCATGTTGACGCTATCGACGTTCAGGTCGTGGACCTCACTCACCCGTAGACCGGCGGCGTACACGAGCTCCAGCAGAGCCCGGTCTCTCATGCCCTTGTGTGTGGTCAGGTCCGGCGCGTCCATCAACTCTGACGCCTCTTCCTGGGACAGGAATCGGGGGAGTCGCGAGTCGACCTTGAAAGTCCCCCGGGGCGGCAGCGGGTCATGCTCCGCAATGCCTACGCGGTTGAGCCACTTGAACAGTGTCCGTAGTGCGCTCAGCTTACGCGCAATGCTGGGTCGTACGTACCCCAACTCGTGAAGCCACGAAAGGTACCCGCGCACAGTCCGCCTGTCCAGATCGACGAACGCTGCAACTTCGCGATTCTGCATGTAGTCACGCAGTGGTTCCAGGTCGGACAGGTAGTTGCGAATCGTGAGTTCGGCGAGGCCTCGCTCCGCGACGAGGTGGTCGCGAAATCGGTCCATCGTCTCGCCCCAGAGCTGCGCGTCCATGTTAAGCCGCTTCAGGTTCGAGTCTTGGAACAGGCCCAGTGAAACCGCACGTGTCGTCCAAACAGCGGGCGTTGCGGCGATTGCGCCCCTGCGAAACCAGCAACTTGCCGCATCCCGGGCACGGCTGAGGCATTGGGTTGACCGTGTGCTTGCAGTCAGGGTAATTGATGCAGCCATAGAAGATTCTGCCGTTGCGACCCCTCTGCTTGCGCTCGATCATGTCGCTGCCGCACTTCTCACACGCGACACCCACGCGGAGAGGCTTGGCGTTCTTGCACTCGGGATACCCGCTGCAGCCGAGGAACCTCCCGTTCTGCGAGTTCCTGACGACCATTCTCTTTTCGCAGTTGTCGCACAGTTCGTCGACATCCTCGCTGACCAGTTCCCGAACAGCCCTCTCTTCTGGAGTTTCAACGGGCCGGGTGTTCTTGCAGTCTGGATATCCGGTGCAGGCCATGAATCTCCCGAATCGCCCGCTCTTGATGACCAACTCTTTTCCACACTCTTCGCACATCTCTCCGGTTGGCTCTTCTAGCATCTCACGGGGAACGCGGTCAGCTTCCTTCATGGCCTTTTCGATGGCCTGCTCGAACGGATCGTAGAACTGTCCAATTACAGGAATCCACTGCTGCTCGCCTTCGGCGATGTCGTCCAGCTTCTCCTCCATGCCGGCAGTGAAGCCGACATCCATCACATCTGTGAAGTTCTGTACCAGCAGACCAGTCACGGCCTTGCCCAAGTTGGTGGGCGTGAATCTCGAGCCCTCTTTGGTGACGTAGTCACGCAGCTCAAGCGTGGATATGATCGAGGCATACGTGCTTGGTCTGCCGATGCCCTCTTCTTCGAGAGCCTTGACCAGCGAGGCGTCTGTGAACCTCGGCGGCGGCTTGGTGAAGTGCTGTTCTGGGTTGATCCCCAGGCAATCGAGCGCCTCTCCTTCGGTCAGCTTGGGAATGGGAGGGTGGTCCGCGTCATCGTCGTCAGCATCGTCCCTGCCTTCCAGGTAGACGGCGCGGAAACCGGCGAACTTCAGGATGGACCCGTTCGCGCGCAGCTCGTACTCCCTGCCCGAGGAGGTTCCTGTAACACCGATCGACACCGACGTGGAGTCGAACAGCGCGTCCGACATCTGGCTGGCGACCATTCTCTTCCAGATGAGGTCGTACAGCCTCGCCTGATCGTTGGAGAGGAATCTTCGGACAGACTCGGGTTCACGCATCACCGACGTGGGTCTGATCGCCTCGTGAGCCTCCTGCGCTCCCTTCACCTTCCGCGTGTATGTCCGTGGCTTGGCGGGGGCGTACTCGGGCCCGTACTTGCGCTTGATGAGGTCTGATGTCTCCTGCAGTGCCTGGGAGGCCACGTTTGTGGAGTCGGTACGCATGTAGGTTATGAGTCCCACATCGCCCTCGCTCCCCAACGACAACCCCTCATAGAGTTGCTGGGCGACCGACATGGTCCGGCGGGTGCTGAAGCGCAGCTTACGCGCCGCCTCCTGCTGGAGTGTGCTCGTGATGAATGGGGGCGACGGTCGGCTCCGGGTCTCGCGGACACGTACGCTTGTTACCGAATAGTCCGCTCCCCGTATGTCCAGCAATATTTCGTCACTGGTCGCCTGGTCTGGAATCTCGATTCGGCCCCTCGTTCCCTTTACGGAGTGGAGCCGAGCCTTGAACTCGATTTTGGAGCCCTGGCGCGGTCGCTTGGAGAGGTTCGCGTCTATCGTCCAGTACTCGACCGGCACAAAGACGTTGATTTCGGCCTCACGGTCCACGATCAGTCGGAGTGCGACGGACTGCACGCGGCCTGCCGAGAGCCCGCGGCGGACCTTCGACCACAACAGCGGGCTGAGCTTATACCCCACGATCCTGTCGAGTACGCGTCGTGCCTGCTGAGCGTCGATGAGGGAGTGGTCCAACTCGCGGGGATTGTCGAAAGCTTCCGCTATCGCGTCACGTGTTATCTCATGGAACACGACACGCTTCGCCTTGTTGGCCGGAATCTTGGCAGCCTCCATCAGGTGCCACGAGATAGCTTCGCCCTCTCTGTCCGGGTCTGTGGCGAGGTAGACGATGTTAGCCTGCTTCGCCTCCTTGGACAGCTCCGAGATAATCTTGCCCTTGCCGTTGACTACCCGGTAAGTCGGCTCGAAGCTTCGGTCGTCTATTTCGACGCCCATGTCCTTTTTCGGAAGGTCACGTACGTGACCCATGGAGGCCTTAGCGACGTAGTTGTTGCCCAGGAATCTCTGGACGGTTCTTGCCTTTGCAGGCGACTCTACTATGACGAGGTCTTTTGCCATTTTCCCTACACTGACTGGTACTCTGCCACGGTCTCCCGCAGCCGGACGTAGTTCATTCCACCCACTTGTCGAACGAGTCCCCTTAATTCCATCATAGTTAGGGCGCCACCCACTGTCGAGGCGGCAAGGGCGGAGTTTCTGGTTATTTCGTCTATGTGGATCGGGTCAAAGGTCACGAACTTCAGCACTGCCGCCTGCGCCTCGTCCTCTGGGAAGAAGGCAGCAAGCTCAAGCTGGTGCTCGGCGGCAGACAGGTTCAACTCTTCCATGACATCTTCTGCGCACGTGACTAGCTTTGCCCCCGAGTCCCGAATGAGCTGGTTGCCGCCCTTGGAGCCGGGCGACAGTATGCTTCCCGGAACGGCGAACACCTCTCGATTCTGTTCGAGCGCGTGCCTGGCAGTGAGAAGCGCGCCACTTCCTTCAGGCGCCTCGATCACCAGGGTTCCCATGCTCATCCCGCTTATTATTCTGTTTCTGCGCGGGAAGTTCTGGGCATCGGGCCTGGCGCCAAGCGGGTGCTCAGATATGACGGCGCCGTTTTGTGCGATGTCGTCGGCCAGGTTGCCGTGTTCCCGCGGGTAGATCACGTCCACACCGCTACCAAGCACTGCGACGGTTCGAGCCCCTTCCTCCAGGGCTGTCCGATGTACGATCCCGTCAATGCCCCTCGCCAGTCCACTGATGATGGACACACCGCTACGGGCCAAGTCTGACGTTAACTGTCTCGCAGTCTCTCGTCCATACGCAGTCGGTCTTCGTGTGCCCACGACTGCAACAGACCTCTCATCCGACGAGTCAAGTTCACCCTTAACGTAGATTACGGGCGGCTTATCGTAGATCTCCTTCAGTCGGGGAGGGTAGTCCTCATCGTGCCACGTTAGCACCGTGACCCCGGTCTGCTGCACTCGTTCCATCTCCGAGTCCGGGTCGATGTTGCCCCGGGTCTCGGCGACATGCTGCGCCGTACCCCGGTCGAGTCCGGCCTGCTGCAACTGCGCCGCACTGGCCGTCCACGCGCTGGCCAACGAGCCGAAGCTTCCTTCCAGCAACGCTAGTCGAGCGCGGCCAACCCGCGACACGCGGCTGAACGCAACCCAATATTTTAGCTCAGACGTTTCCATTTTCGGTCGGTATTCTACACCAAAATGACTATTTAACAACCCCAGACAGCAACGTGTGAACGGTTCATGTCAGAGTCCCGATGATCACGAACTGAGAAAGTGGTCTCTTAGAACGTGCCAGCAGACCACATCGCGTTCAATTGGGGAACATGCCTGGCTGGCACTGCGGCAATGGTATGGCGGAGAGGGTGGGATTCGAACCCACGGTCGCCTTATACAGACGACACGCGATTTCCAGTCGCGCCTATTCGGCCAC
>JAGWBK010000060.1:0-9398 GCA_021295915.1 Dehalococcoidia bacterium | reverse complement strand
TGGAATTGCTCCCATACTGGTTTTCGAGACCAGCGCCTTAAACCACTCGGCCACCTCTCCGAGGCCACGCGAGATTATAACATAGCAAATGCTGCGTTCTTAAATGGGATCGTCGGATACTAGGATGAGGGAAGCACGTATCTCTCAATCGCTTCGACAAGCCCGTCCTGCTCTACATTTGAGACCACGTGATGGGCAATGTTTTGCAGTTCTGTGGGAGCCCCGCCCATGGCAATCGGCAGTCCCGCAGCTCCGAGGAGGGGGAGGTCATTGAAGCTGTCGCCAACAGCCGCGACCTCGGAAGGCTCGACGCCAATCAGGTCGCACAGCGTTTTCAGTCCCGTGCCCTTGTTGACCCCACTCCCGGTGAAGTTGACGGCCCACAATCCGTTGTAGGGAAGATATGCCTTCACCACCTCCAGACCCTCATGCAGTGACACCTCGCTGTCCAGGATGTCGGCTTCCTCATATGTCAGGTCGAATGCCGTTATCCAGGTTAACTCACTGTGGTCCAGGTTGTTTGGATCCCGCACGATTTCTGTCTGGTGAGTCGCCATGAACGTGTGACCGGAATCGACTATGGGACCGAGGGCCAGCATCGCTGTCTCTATGGGCATCGAAGTGCTCGAAATCGCCTCGCCAGATACTGGGTCGAGAATCAACGCTCCGTTGTTCCCGACCTGTGGCGCGGTCAGGTCAAGCTCCCGCGCGAATGACAATAGGGATTCAGACTCTCGCCCTGTCACGATGGAGACTTGGACCACGCTTGCCGCCCGTCTCACGGCGTCGGCAACTCCAGGAGATATACGCTCGTCTGTCCCGACCAATGTGCCGTCCAGGTCAAGTGCGAGAGCTTTGATCCGACTCAAGTCGTCAAGGTCCCGTATCCGAAACTGGGCTGAGGTCTCGAATCGAGGACAGCCCGTGTCGGGATGTCAGCCTGGAGAGGCCTCTGGCGATGTTCCGTGCGATTCCAGGGCCCTTGTACACCATCCCAGTCAAGAGCTGGACGGTGTCGGCCCCTGCGGAGAGGGCTAGCCAGGCATCCTCGGCTGTGAAGATTCCGCCGCACGCATTGATCGTGGTCGAGTGGCCAACAGCCGCCCGCACTTCGGAGACCATTCTGAGCATCGGCCAGAAAATTGGCTTACCGCTTAGTCCGCCTGTACCGACGCCCAGTCTTACATCCGCAATTGGTTGCGTATTGGCAACGGTCAGCCCCTCGACTTCGGCAGATGCGCACACCTCCGCAAGGGACAACACTAAGTTGTGGTGTTCAGCATCTCGATCCCTCTCGGGAAACGGGGGCATCTTGACGAAGATCGGCTTGGCGCGTTGCTCCTTTACTGCGAGCAACAGTTCCTGCAGCACCCCTGTATCGTGAAAGATCCTGAGCCCCGCCGTGTTTGGCGAGCTTATGTTAATCTCAACGGCGTCCACCAGCGGCTCCAGACGACGATGACATGTCACGATATCGCTGATCTCAGTGCCCGAGATGCTCACGATAATGGGTGTGCTGCCCACCAACTGTCCGTCTCTTGAAAGGTTCTCAGCCACAGTATCCAAGCCTTCACCCGGGAAGCCAAGTGCATTTATCAGAGCATGGTTCCGGGAGTCGCGAAGAAGTCTGACTCCAGGATTACCCGGCCTCGCGTCCATCGTGACAGTTCCGCACGTCACGTACCCAAACCCCAGGCTCGACAACGCCGGAGTCAGCTGGCAGTTCTTGTCGTAACCGGCGGCCAGACCGATGGGGTTGGCGATCCCCATTCCGCCGAAGGTCGTGGCAAGCTCAGGAGGATCAATGGCGCTGAATGCTGACAGACCACGCCATAGTGGCCAGGCCCGAAGTGTCTGATCAGCCAGATGCTGCGCCTTCTCGGGCGGCAGTCTGAATAGAAGGGGTCTAAGTAGCGATTCATACGCTGACGGGATTAGGGCTAGAGCCAAGTGTCTCCCCCCGTCACACGATGACCCTGGCCATGTGGTCCGCCACTTCGACTTTGGCGACGCGTGTAATCAGAAAGTCACGCTTGTCGCCGAAGCTCAACTCTTCCCAGTTTCTTACTACGTCGTCCACGTCTACGGAGTTTTCCGAGCGCTGCGCTCCCTTTCGCGCGTCGTCGAGTTCGCTTAGCGCCTCCTCGAGATGGTCGGTGTCTGCTCCTCCTGAAGCGGTCTTGCGCATTGCCTGCAGGAATCGGCGTTCTGCGTTCCTGACACGTTCTTCCCAGATCGCTTTCAGCGGCTCGTCAAGGTCGCCGTCCCGGCCGTTTGAGTCGATCCTGTCCAACTCTTTTGCCTTGATCGCCATGGGGATCTGGGCGAGCACGGCGCCCTCCAGGTCTGCCTCGCGCCATGTGTGATATCCGCACACGCTCTGATTGTTGCGGGACTGGCACTGGTAGTAGCGGTATGTCTTCCGGTTTCGGTCGCCGTTCTTGTTTGTCCATCTCTGGTGGCGGGTTACACCCATCATCTTGTTGCCGCAGTAGTCGCAGAAGGCGATACCTGACAGCAGGTAAGGCTCAGCCCTCGACACCCTACCTCGAGGTCTCCGGCTCTCCACGATGTCCCTGGCTGCTCTGAAAGTCGCGGCATCGACGATCGCTTCGTGACTCCTGGGCAGTCTCAATCCAAAGCGCGTGTAAGTACCGATGTAAACAGGGTTCTTCAGGATGTCGCGAACGCTGACTACGCTCCACCGCCCTCCCCTCCGAGTGGTGATCCCACGCTCGTTCAAGTGCTGGACGATCAGCCGCATACCCATCTCGTCCCTGGTGTAGAGACGGTAGATCAGTTCCACCACGGCGGCTTCATCTCTTATCACCTCGTAGGAGCCATCCTCCACGTAGCGGTACCCGAACGGAGGCCGTCCGAGTCCCTTGCCCCACATGGCCTGCTCCTGCATGGACTCCCTGATCTTGCCGCTCCGCGTCCGTGAGACACCTGATATTCCCAGCACGGACAGAGCGTTCTGAAGTGGGTCCGGCATGTCCTCGTCCTGACACGAGACCTTCGCGCCCGCGTTTTCGATCTCAAGAAATGAGCGCGTAACCGTCTCAATGTCGCTGCCAAGGTGGCTGGAGTCAGGTATGGCGACCAGGAAGTTCGAGCCCGATTTCTTGATGTAGTCGATCAGTTGGACATACTGGGGGTAGACGCCTTCGTCCCCGGCGTTCAGGTCGCCAAATGTCCGCACCGGCTGATGCAGGTAGAGGTTGCAGTAAGTCTCGAATTCGTTATGGAAATCTACCAGCGTCTTGGTGTGGCCCTCGACTTGGGTCATCGCGTCGACTCTGAAGTAACCTATCGCTCTCACGTTTTGCTACCAGACCTCGATTTAGCCATAGATGAGAATTCTCGTGCAGCTGCCGCACTGCACAATGCCTTCGCTGGAGCGGGCGCGGCTGAGTTCCGCGTTCGGGATCGTGAGGCGGCAACCCTGGCACATGCCCCGCTGGTCGACAAGGGCAGCTCCCTGGCCTCCCCGAGTGCGCCTGACAGTTTCGTACACCGCCATAATGTTCGGCGCATACTCAGCCGATATCTCCTGTCGCTTCGCGTGAAGCTCTGGCATCTCTGAGGTCAGTTCCTCCCGGCGTGTTTCCAGTGTGCCCAGTTCGCGGCTCCGCTCCGCGTCGATCTGTTCGAATGCAGTCTTCGCCCTGTCCCGCAGCTCTTCTGCTTCCTCGATCTCGACCATGAACTCAAGCAGACGGTCTTCCTCTCCTCCCCGGTTCCGGACCTGGTTGGCGCGCTCTTCCTGTAGCGCCTCGAACTCTCTCGGGTTGGTCACACTTCCGTCGTACATTCTGTTGTCGAGGTTCGAAATGCGCCCTTCGATCTCCTGGACTGCTCGCTCTGACTGGCGTATTGCCGGGCCAAGCTCGCCCAACTTTGCCTCGATAGCAGACAGCCTCCGGTGCGCCTGTATTCTCGTTGAGTCGTCAGCGATCCGACCCTGGACCTCCGACAACTCCTCCTCGCGCTGCTGGATTTCCCAGTCCAGCAGCTGGAGATCGTAGAGTTCCCTCACTGACCGCATCGCTTGCACCTGCTATTGAAGTCTCTCTATTCTATGTCAATTTTCCGTGTCAATGAACAGGTTATGCCCCCTTCGCCCAGGCTATACGATGGATTTCCGTATTGCCGTTGGCCTCCGCGCAACGTCGGGTAACATGGGCAGAATGTCGCTGTATCCAGCTATGTGGGCTATGGTCGTAACCTGCCTTTTCTAGTAAAATCACCAAATACTGATCGCATCTCACGAACCCGTCAGGCAGCATACATGACGCAATTTCCCAGTATACTCGAACGACCTAGAACCAAGATCGTTGCCACTCTGGGACCAGCGTCCGACACCTATGACACCATCTGCGAACTGGTGCAGGCGGGCCTGTCGGTCGCCAGGTTGAACCTTTCGCACAACACGATTGACGAGCACCTTCGCGTCTTTCGGACTGTCAGGCAAGCCTCGGAAGACCTGAAAATCCCAGTCGGGATAATGGTCGACATTCCCGGCCCCAAGTACAGGACCGGGTCTCAGTCTCCTGGCGAATTCAACCTGGAGCCCGGGGACAGGATCGTACTGACCAGCAGGGACATCATCGGCAATCAGGAGATCCTCGGTGTGTACCCCTCAGGCGTACACAATGACGCCACCGTAGATGGAAGCGTTCTGATTGACGACGGCGCCATAGAGGTGCGCGTGCTGGAAATAGAACCACAGTCCATGGACGTGTCCTGCGAGGTGGTGAGAGGCAACAGGATGGTTGAGGGAAAGGGCGTGACCATACCGGGACGCGCACCATCTCTGCCTTTTCTGGACGGCAGGGCCAGGGAAGGGCTCAAGTTCGCCGCCACTGCGGTGGCCGACTTTGTCGCCCTTTCGAACGTCACCAGGGCCGAAGATATAGACCAGGCTCGGGAACTGATCTCGAGTTATGGCGGCGACACGTTCATCATCTCCAAGATCGAGACCGAAGAGGCGGCTGTCGACAATTTCGATGAGATTCTCGACGTGAGCGATGGGATAATGGTCGCCAGAGGAGACCTGGGAGTCGCTATTGACGCAGAGTCGGTGCCCATTCTGCAGGAGCAGATGATCGAGAAGTGCAATCTCGCGGGGAAGCCCGTGATCACAGCAACTCAGATGCTGGAGTCCATGATTCAGTCGGCCAGTCCTACGAGGGCTGAGGTCAACGATGTGTCCAATGCAGTACGTCAGGGTACAGACGCCGTGATGCTCTCTGGCGAGACAGCTGTCGGTGATCATCCAGTACTTGCCGTCGAGACAATGAACAAAGTCGCAATTGCGAGGGAAGCGGCTCTCGATTACGAGCGGATGCTCGAAGGGCGCTCTCGTGATATTCAACCACGCATCGACGACGGTATCAGTTACGGTGCGGCTCGGAACGCGGTCAGACTGGGGGCCTGTGGGATAATCGCCTTCACGGAATCCGGGAGCACCGCCCGCAAAGTCTCGCGCTACAGACCTGGACCGCCGATTCTCGCTCTCTCACCGCACGAGGCAGTCCTGCGAGCCCTCACCGTCAGCTGGGGAGTGTCTCCGGTCAAGGGCCCCGATCTCACCACTGTTGCGCATCTCCTGGACGTGTCCGAGAGGCACGCCGTCTCTTCTTCACTTGTTCCTGAGGATGGCGGCATGGTCGTCATCACGGCAGGGTTCCCGTTTGGTACGGTCGGCAGCACAAATTTCCTATACATCATGGACATACCGCCGAGGGCGGCACGACAGGAGGCAGACCAACCGTGCTGAAGATATATAACACCCTCGAAAAGACCCTCAGTGAAGTTCAGCCGATCGAAGGCCGTGTGGTGAAGATGTACACCTGCGGTCCAACGGTGTACCGCGACGCCCATATAGGCAACCTGCGCTCGTACCTGATGGCAGACTGGATCAGGCGAATCCTGACCGCCCAGGGACTCGATGTCGTCCACATCAAGAACATTACCGACGTCGGACATATGCGCCAGGAGGTGCTCGAACGCGGTGAAGACAAAATAATTGCCGCCGCTATCGAAGAGGGCAAGACGCCCGCAGAGATCGCCGAATTCTACACCCTGAGGTTCAGGGCGGATGAAGAGAAGTTGAGCATCCAGCCTGCTCACGAGTTCCCGAAGGCAACCGACCACATCGAAGAGATGCTCGAGATTGTCGAGAAGCTCATCGAGGCCGAGTATGCCTACGAAGTGGATGGCAACGTCTACTTTGAGGTCTCCCGCTTCCCGGGCTATGGCAAGCTATCCGGGAACATCCACGAGGCTGAGTTGCTGGAAGCGGTGAGAGTAGATGCCGACCCGCTCAAGCGCGACCCGCGCGACTTCACCCTCTGGAAGGCCGCTGAGCCGGGCAGAACGGTCAAGTGGCCCAGCCCCTGGGGAGAGGGCTTCCCCGGCTGGCACATCGAGTGCTCTGCCATGTCCATAAAGTACCTGGGTGAGAAGTTCGACATACACACTGGTGGCGTCGATAACATTTTCCCTCATCACGAGGGTGAGATAGCCCAGAGCGAAGGGTTCACTGGCAAGCCGGTTGTCAACTCGTGGGTACATGGCCAACACCTGCTCGCCGACGGTGTGAAGATGGCCAAGTCCGCCGGGAACTCATTCATAATGTCAGACATCGAGGCGCAGGGCCTCGATCCCATGGCCTTCAGGTACCTGTGCATGACTGCCCGGTACAACACGAGGCTCAACTTCACGTTCACCTCACTACGAGCCGCCCAGCGGGGTCTTCAGCGACTCAAGAACCGTATCTGGCAGTGGATGATGGAATCCGAAGAGGCAGCCACTACGGGTGGATCTGATCCAGACGGGGCGGCCGTCGAAGAGTGGATTGGCCGGTTCTTCGACACGGTCAACTCGAACCTGGACATGCCCGGCGCGCTCGCCCTCACCTGGGAGATGGCACGATCTGATCTCGATTCCGCTACCAAACTGGCATTGACCGAACGCTACGACGAGGTGCTAGGCCTTGGCCTGCTGAACGTCGGAGACGAGTACGAGACTCCTACCGAGGCGTTGGAGCAGTTACTTCGCAGAGCGCATCTACGCGACATGTCTGAGTACGCTGCCGCCGACCAGATCCGCGCGGCTCTCGAGGAAGTCGGCTACGTGGTCGAAGACCATGAACGCGGCTCCCGGATAAGGCCAAAGGCCGAGTGGGAGAAGCTGACAGAAGACCGCGACGTCGTATCCGCCGCTGCTGAAGTGCCTTCACTTCTCGACCAGGAAGATGCTCACGATGTGACGATAGGCATCGTGGCGTGCAACTACGTCGACGACGTAAGGCGGGTCGTATCCAGTGCCCTGAGCTCAAGCGGCGAGCGCGACGTGGAGATGGTTGTGCTCGACAACGGTTCAACCGACGACACCGGGGAGTATCTCGACGACCTCGCCTCATCGGACTCCAGGGTCAGGGTCATTCACGCCGACCACGTTCTCGGCGAGGCGGCCGCAAAGAACATCGTCCTCAAGCAGAGTCTGGGTAGGATCGTCATTCTGCTCGACACCAGCGTCGAAGTTACGGGTGACCTGATAGGACCCGTGAAGAAGATGCTAAGCGACGATCAGGTTGGTGTGGCCGGGCCGTTCGGACTTCGCACTGACAATCTTCATCACTTCCACGATGGTGAGGGCGAGTCCGGAGACATGGACGCCATGCAGGCTTACTGCTTCGCGTTCCGTCGAAAGGAACTCCTGAATGTGGGGCTGATGCGCGAGAGCTTCCGCTTCTACCGGAATCTAGACATCGACTACAGCTTCCACTTCAAGGAGAAGGGCAAGCGCATCGTCGCCGACCAGTCTCTGCCTGTTGTTCAGCACGAGCATCGTGTCTGGAATGAACTGGCGGAGGGGGAGCGCGACGAGCTGAGCCTGAAGAACTACAGGCGCTTCCTGGAAAAGTGGGGAGAGCGGGCTGATCTGCTTGTCAGCAGCCAATAGAGGTAGCTAGAATCCTTCGGGGTTTGAAAGTCCGGCCTTCCGGTCGGTGAGAATCCACGGGGACGGCTCTCCTGCGTCAGGCCGAGTGATATCGCGCACCTGGATCGACTCCGCTGCCTTTTGTCGTTCTATCAGCGCCTGGAGATGACGTGGACCTAGCCATCCTCTGGCTTCAGTTACTAGCTGCTGCCGCTGTGATCCTGGTGACGGCTCACTTTATGGCCAGATCGGCGGATATCGTCGCCGAGAAGACCGGGCTCGGAAGGTCATTCGTCGGCGTAGTAATGCTGGCGACGGCGACATCTCTTCCAGAGTTGGGCACTGGCGTAAGTTCAATCGTTCTCGTTGATGACGTCAACCTGGCCGCTGGAGATGCGTTTGGCAGCAACCTCTTCAACCTCCTGATAATCGGCCTCATGGACATCTACTGGCGTAAAGGTCCAATACTCGCATACGTTTCGCCTACATCGGCCCTCGTTGGCGTTCTGGGCGTTGCGGTCATTTCCACCGCCGCCATAGCTGCGATATTTCACCATCAGACCGATGCGGCCTCTACGTGGTACATCAGTCCGCTGTCTGTCCTGATGTTCGGTATCTTCCTGGCGGCAATGTACCTTGTATTCAAGGCTGAACGTGGCGAAGAATCTTCGGGGTCCGACGGCGATGACACTACCGAAGACTTGAACTACGGCGACGAGAGCCTTACACGTGCTGTTGTCACATACGTGATAACTGCATCCATTGTGGTCGCATCTGCCGTGTGGCTGGCCTTCACAGGCGACCATATTGCTGAAGCAATGGGCTGGGAAGCCAGCTTCGTAGGTACACAGTTCCTGGCATTCAGTACGTCACTGCCAGAGATTGCCGCCTCCTTCGCCGCGCTCAGACTGGGAGCTCCAGAGCTTGCGTTCACCAACGTTCTGGGTAGCAACCTGTTCAACATGGGCTTCGTGCTGTTTCTGGACGACTTCGCATACACGGGTGGAGCGCTGTGGCATGCGATCGACGAAATTCACATCCTCACTGCCGTTATCGCCGTCCTGATGACGGCCATCGTCGTGGGGGGAATACAGAACACGACCCGTCGGACTGACAAGGGGTCGATCATCACTGTGACCGGTGCGTCGATGATCGTCTTGTACATAGCTGCCAGCGTTCTTGTCTTCACCCTGGCGTGATTTGACAATGCATTTGTCACTACATACATTTGAGACTGCAAGCCAACAACCCAAAGGAGACCAAGATGTTCTTCGAACTTCGCGAGTACAGGACTCTTCCCGGCCAGCGTGAAAACTGGGTCAGGTTCATGGAAGAGGAGATCATTCCATTCCAGGTCTCCAAGGGAATGGTGATCTGCGGCAGCTTCGTCGGAGAGGAAGAGGACGATCTGTACATCTGGGTGCGCCGCTTCGCCAGTGAGGAGGAGC
>JAGWBK010000059.1:4688-14254 GCA_021295915.1 Dehalococcoidia bacterium | reverse complement strand
AGCCAGCCCCAGTCAGCGAAGTGTGCGCTCGACGTCCATATCTTCTGACCATTGAGCACGAAATCGTCGCCGTCTCTAACAGCCGACGTCTGAAGCGAAGCAAGGTCAGAGCCCGACCCCGGCTCGCTGTAGAGTGTGCACCAGTAACGCTCGGCGTTGGCGATTGGCGGCAGGTGTTCCCTCTTCTGGTCATCTGTCCCGGCGAGCATCAGAACCGGTCCGACCCAGGAGATGGCACCAGTCCCCAGCTCAGTACCGGGAACGTTCAGGTAGGACATCTCCTCGTTGTAGATGACCTGCTCCATGATGGACCGGCCCTGACCACCGTACTCTTCGGGCCAGGCGAGAGTCAGCCACCCCTTGTCAGCCAGCCGCCTCGACATGCCGCGCGAAAACGCCTGTTGCTCCTCCGCAGATTGTCCCGGCTTCCCCAGTGGATCCCATTCTTCGGGCAGTTCTTCCTTGAGAAAGTCGCGGATCTCCTGCCGGAAGCCCTCTTCCTGTTGGGTGAATGTAATGTTCAATTCTGGCCTCCGTGGCAGCGATCGAGTGTCGCTTGAAAGGGTAGCCGTAGTCTAGGAATCTACCGTTTGGGTGTCAATCTTACCGCGTCCGCCCGACATCCATGCTCTGTAGGCCAGATAGCTCACTACCATGAAGACTATCCCCAGACCTCCACCGATCGTCAGAAGCTCGAAGTTGCCCTCGATGAACTCCTGAATAGCCTCGCCGAACAGGAATACCAGCACGCCTATCGTCATAAGGCGTGCGCCCCGTCCGATCAGGGACGCAATCAGGAACGGCCGAACGGGGAGCGCCATGACGCCTGCCAGTATTGCGAATACCTTGTATGGGATGGGTGTGATCGCCGCCAGGATGATCGTCCAAACGCCGTACTTGTTGAAAAGCTCTTCCGCTCGTTCGATCTTGTGCTCTGCCACAAGTCGGTGCAGCAGAGGTCTGCCTACCTTTCGACCCAGCCAGTATCCGGCGTATGCACCTGCGACAGAGGTAGCAGTGGCCAATAGGGCCACCCAGATCGCAGAGCCCGGGTTCGCCACTCCCACAGCGATCAGTAGCGGGTCCGGAGGGATCGGAAAGAATATGGAATCGCTGAACGCCACCAGCGCTAACAGTACTATTGCCCAGTCACTGTCAGCGGCCTGCAGAGTCCAGTCCGTTAGCTCGTGGTATAGCTCACGCAATTCGACGAGCTACCTCGTGTACATGGATAGATGAATCAGGCAAGGCCGGCCAGGCTCAGGACGCGATGCACGTTTTCGGAACTTGGAGCGCGTTCTCCAGATTGCACTTCCTGGACCACCTGCACGATGGCGGCGTTGATGGGAGTTGGCACTCCAACGCGGCGTCCCTCATCGACTATGAAACCATTCATGAACTCGATCTCGGTGCGCCGACCCTTCTCGACGTCCTGTCCCATTGAAGACTTCCAGTCTGCGCCGCCACCTGACGGTTGGAACATTGAATCCAATTCCTCAAACACCTCGCCGTCGTCTGCCTTCGCGTACGTCTCTGCCGACACGCCCTTGATTGGTTCAACTTCGTAGTTCTGGGCAAGCGCGACCTGGCAGGACTCTTTGCAGATGTTGATCTGAATCCGACGCGCCTCCGGCATAGATGCGACGCCCTCGGCTCCTAGCCCCGTCATAGCTCCAACTGGGTTGCCTGACGAGTTGGTGGTCAGCTTTGACCACCTCTCGCCCCACAGGTTCGACGTAGCCTTTGCGTCATCGACGCACATCAGTATGTCGGCGAGTTCCTCGACTCTTGGCGTGATTCGCCCGTGAAGTTCTCCGACACGGAACACCACGTGCCCGCGACCTCGTCCCGGGGGGCCGCCTCGCGTAACGTGCCCGGGCTCCCATAGAGCGACCGTAATGCTCGACATGATGCAGCCGACGGCCCTGTTGTACCCGACTATAGATGCGACCAACCTGTCGTTCATGCAGTTCTGCGACGACACGATCACTCCGTCATCCTTCACCAGCCTCTTGAGGAAATGAGCGGACCACTCGGTGTCGTAGCTCTTCATGGCCAGGAAGCCGATATCGAACTCGCCCTGCAGTTGAAGAGCGTCGGACAGGTGATGCGCGTTAACGTCGACAGTGAAGTCGTCCTGAGTGCCAGAGGCCCTCAGCCCGTTCTTTCTCATCGTCTCCACGTGCTCGCCCCACATGTCAACAAACGTGACGTCGTGGCCCTCCCTGGTCATGTACGCTCCGAGGTAGCTCCCCGCTGCGCCTGCTCCGAAAATCACGATCCGCTTGTCGGTCATATCTACTCCCTCAGCCTTATGCTACTGGAACGCTGTAGTGAGTTCGAATTCGAACTCTTCACCATCTGCAATCGTCGATATCGTGCGCGTGGATGTTCTGGATCCTGTCACGTCTGGGACGGCGATTCTGCCGCCGCTCTCGTCAACTACCCGAACTTCGCTGCCTTCAGACCTGACCGAGACAGCACCTGTCAGGTCCAGATCCACGTGGGACTTGATCTCCCGAATCATCGATTCCTGCTCGCGCTGCGCCTCGTGGGCCTCTTCGACAGAAACCGCCGTGAAACGGACCTTCGCACCTGGCAGCGCCTGCGAAAGCAGTCCAATGTCCGGTGCAATAACAGTGGCGATCTTCGTGTAACCGCCCGTGGTGCCCCTGTCGGCGAGCAGAATGATCGGCTGCCCGCTGCCGGGTACCTGTACAGAACCCAGGGCGGTGCCGTCAGAAACTATGTCAGGTCCACGTTCATGGGTTATCTCCGCACCTTCCAGCCGGTAGCCCATCCTGTCGGAGTCTACGCTGACCGTGTACTCGGACGTCAGCATTGTATCTATGCCAGTCTGAGTGAATTCGCCATCCTGTGGGCCCAACACCACCCTGATCTGAAACTCCTGCCCGAACGTGGGCTGTCTGCTGATTCCAGCCGGCAGGCCTCTTTGAGACCAGTCCGCCACATGGGGAGAGTCTCCCACTGGCAGCGAGTCTCCATCTTGGAGAGGCCGTCCTTCGAATCCTCCGAACACACCTTTGAGGTCCGTAGACCTACTGTTCATCACTGGTGGGACATCTATTCCCCCGGCAATAGCGAGGTAGGCGCGCAAGCCGTCTGAAGCCGCACCGATGCTCAAGATTGAGCCCGCGGAGACCTCTACCGACTCCCACGTTCGCACTTCGCGACCATCAAGGTCGATCTTGAAGTCCGCTCCGACCAGGGCAACTACGCTGTCTGAAATGAACCTGATCGTAGGTCCCAGGGCCGTAATCTCCAGGCAGGCTTCGCCTTCGGGATTGCCGACCAGCACGTTTGCGATACGAAGCGACACGGGATCAAGTGCGCCGCAAACGGGAATTCCATATCGCTGGTATCCTCTCCGCCCAAGGTCCTGGACCGTCGTCAGCAGACCAGCCGAAATCAGTTCGATAGACTGGCTGCTCATCGTCCGACCCTCGTTATGGCTGAGTAGGTACCTTCCTTGACTTGCCGGTCTATGTCATCATACGCGGCTTCGTCATCCAGGGGCACGAATCTCACCCTATCTCCTGCATTTATAACGGTCGGAGGGCTCGCAAGTGGATCGAACAGCCTGAGAGGAGATCGACCTATTAGCCTCCAGCCACCCGGACTTGCAACGGGATAGACACCAGTCTGCGTCTCAGCAATCCCAACAGAACCGGCCGGAATTAGTGTGCGGGGTGACGGGAGCCGGGGCGTGTGCAGCCTCATGTCCAGCCCGCCCAGGTATGGGAATCCAGGACTGAACCCCATTGTATAGACCAGGTAGTCGGTGCCAGAGTGCAGCGCGATGACCTCCGACTCCGCCATCCCTGCGTTCTGGGCCACGAATTCCAGGTCTGGCCCGTGCTCGCCCCCGTAAAGGGTAGGTATCTCGACTATCCGGAATTCGTCCCGAATTTCGTCGGCGACAATCGCCAGCCCGGATATTTGCTCCTGGAGCTCATGTAGCGACACTTCCAGCGGATCGTAATAGACGAGAAGCGAGCGGTAAGTCGGCACCATCTCAAGTACGCCATCGATGTCAGATGCATCAATGGCAGCGGCCGCCCTGTGCACCAGCGCATTGATCTCCGGGTCAATGACCGACCCGAATTCGACCACGACAGCCTGGTCCCCCGCAGGAAGAAACCGGATGTCTCGCTTGGATGAGGCGTCGCCGTTAAGCTCCGAGGTCACTACACCAGCTCGGCAAGGGGCTTGATCAGTACGCCCTCGGACTCCAGTGCCTCTTTGAGGGCCTTGGCCATTTCAACGGCCCCAGGAGTATCGCCATGCAGGCACAGGCTGTCCGCCTCGACATCGATGATGTCTCCATTGATGGCGCGCGCAGTTCCTTCGGTAACCATCTGAAGGCTGCGCTCTACAACTTCAGAGGTGTCGTGGATCACGGAACCGGGTTGGGATCTGGATACCAGCGTTCCATCAGGATTCAGAGCTCGGTCGGCGAATATCTCGCGCCCGACTCGAAGGCCCATTTCCTGGGCAATCCCAATCCATGAAGAGCCAGCAAGCGCCAGGAGCGCGACATCCTCGTCCACTTCGAGCACCGCATCGCAGATCGCTCTCGCCAGGGTCTCGTCGTCGACTGCCATGTTGTACATGGCGCCGTGCGGCTTGACGTGCTGGAGCTTGCCCGCGCTGGTGAACGCCTGGAGCGCACCCATCTGGTAGATGACGTCATTGCGCGCCTCGTCAGGGGATACGATCATGTTCCGCCTGCCGAATCCGGCGAGGTCGGGAAAGCTCGGATGCGCTCCGATGGCCACTCCTTGCTCTTCCGCCAGTGCCACTGTCGTGCGCATCCAGGTGGGATCGCCCGCATGAAATCCGCACGCGATGTTGGCGGATGTGATGTACTTGATGACTTCTTCATCCAATCCCATCTTGTACATGCCGAAACTCTCGCCCATGTCGCAGTTGAAGTCTATCTGGCTTCCCATAAACACCTCGCAGGGGTAACTCATTGGAATTCCGCGTGCCAATTATATCCGTCCCCCTCACGCGTTCTCAATCGGATGGACTCAGGTATGTTACGAGCTTGAGTTTCCTATGGTCCGTTCCTACTATGCAATGTAAAGCTTGACGAAATAGACAAAACCAGTTATCTATGTATGACGTATATATTATAAACCACTACACATGTAACGGGCACAGAAAGGTTCTTTCGTCTTTCAGTGACTGGCCCGCTTTGATCAGCAAAACGGATCAACACGGTGTACAATAGTGGGTAAACCACAAGTAGGACGGGAATGATCGACAATTATGTCTGAGATCAACTTCCATCGCCTATTCATCTTTCACACAGTCGCAAGGCTTGGCAGTTTTACGCGGGCCGCCAGCGAGCTGGGCATCAGTCAGCCTGCGGTTTCGATTCAAGTGAAAGAGCTTGAACGCAGTCTTGATACGACTCTGCTAATCAGGATGCGCTCCGGAGTCAGTCTCACCGATACTGGTGAGACTGTCTACGACTACACGCGTCGAATCTTCACTCTGGCTGACGAGATGACTAATGCCATCCAGGATCTCACAGGTCTTGAGTCAGGTAGGTTGACAATAGGGTCCTCGACGACTCCTGGCGAGTATATTCTCCCATTTGCGATTGGTAAGTTCCGAGAGCGCTATCCAAAGGTGGAGGTGTCGCTGGCGATTTCCAACACCAGGAACGTCATCGATCAGATACTCAGCCGTGAATTGGACCTCGGCATGGCCGGCGCACCTGTCGACATCAGGGGACTGGCGTCTTTCTTATACGTGAATGACGAGGTTGTGCTGGTCACTGCGCCAACTCACCCGCTTGCCCGCCGCCGCAGCCTGAAGGTCCAGGATGTAGTTGATGAGGCTTTCCTCATGCGAGAGACGGGTTCCGCAACCCGGCGCGCCGCTGAGGAACATTTCTCGTCCATGGGTGCCCGGGTCCGTGTGGTCATGGAGCTTGGCAGTAACGAGGCCGTCAAGAGGGCGGCGTCAGCTGAGCTTGGAGTCGGAGTGGTGTCGAAATTCTCCGTCGGCCCGGATGTCGCTGCAGGCTACCTGAAGGTGCTCTCGGTCCAGGGCTGGAGATGTGAACGACCCCTGACTGTCTTCTACCGGGATGACACTCACATTTCGGCGGTCCAGCGCGCGTTCCTCTCCGTGCTGAGGGTAGACAAACCCCTCCCGCCAGCTATCTGATCAGCCCCGTCCCTCAAACGCGATCGTCTCCATGAGGTCAGATCGCCAGTCTCCATCATAAGGCTACTCACGCCCTCATCCTGACTGTGCCACCAGTCAATATGCGCTGGTTGACAAAGAAAAAGGGCTGCGATAGTCTAGCCCCGCCTTGGTAAGTGAACGACGATTCACTTAATTTCCCTCATACGTTTGGTCATTAAGTGTCGTCAGTGTCGGCCTTAACGCGCAGTGCCCTGTGGACAACTCTACAACGGCATGACGATCCGACCTAGGTCCCCTTGACAGGAACGATTTTTGGTATGAGGTGGCGAGTGAAGCGTATTCTCTGCCTGACTCAAGTAGCTACCCTCGCAATCGCCGCCTTGCTGCTGATCGGGTGTGGTTCCGACTCTTCTCCTGCCTCTGATCAGGAGGATGGCTCGTCCGGTTCTGCCCAATCTCAGGGCACGCAGGCAGTGCAGCCACAGGAGCTTGTCCCTCCGCCTGACACCGGTGCCCGCATTGCGATTACTGCAAGCGAACCTCAAGTGTTCGAGGGGCAGGGCAGCGCCTTCACTAATCGCTTCGACATTACCGACGGCATCCTGTACTTGACGGCTACCCATCAGGGAGGGTCTGACTTCGAAGTTCTGATTCTCACTGACTGGCACTTGCAGAGTCAGTCTGCAACGGGTGCGCTGCACTCTGGCACAGGCAGTCCCAGAGGTCTGGTCACCAGCATCGAGACATCTGGTTCTTACGACGGAATCAGAGCCCACCAGGTGAGCCCTGCTCAGCTATTCGGTCTAACACCCGGCACCTACCTTATGCAGGTAACTGCAGATGGGGCTTGGAAGATTGAGCTAACCCAGCCTGTTTGGGACAGTGGTGACGCGCCCCCGTTCAACTGGTCCGGGTCGGGTGATGACGTCAAAGGACCTATCGACTTGGGTCAAGGCACAAGGTCAGTGGAGGTCACGCATGAGGGTTCGTCCAGCTTTGTGATCGATCTTGTAAAGGCGGACGGAACCCTGGCGGAAAACCTCGTAAACGGCACTGGTCCATATGACGGTTCTACAGAAGTCAAGATCCACCCCATCATCGGGCTGACCCCTGATATCTATGGATTGATAATAAAGGCCGACGGAGCCTGGACAGTCGATTTCGGAGAGTAGTAGCAGGGACGCATATTTCAAACTAGAGCAGTAGCTAACATCAACTATCGAGTAACCACGGAGACCAGGCGCTAGAGACAACCGGACCGGAGAGCTTAGCGAATGACCGGATACATCATCAGGCGCACCTTGTCGACCATCCCCGTAATCTTGGTTGTCGCACTCGTTGTCTTCGCTATTCTGCGTCTCGCCCCAGGGGACCCCGCCGCAATCCTGGCGGGAACTGGCGGAGCAGAAGTAGATCCCGCGGTAGTTGAGAAGATCCGGAAGCAGCTGGGGCTGGACCAGCCGTTGCATGTTCAGCTATATCGGTACTTCAGTGACCTGGCAAGGGGAGACCTGGGTCAATCGCTACTCTCCAAGCACAACGTCTCTGACCTCATAAGGGCGAGGGTGGTACCAACACTCTCGCTCACGATTATGACCGAGCTAATTGCCTTGGTTTTGGCAATTCCTTTGGGAGTGCTGGCCGCCTGGAAGGCCGACTCTTGGATTGACCGCACTGTCATGGTCATTGCCACTCTTGGATTCTCGATGCCCGTCTTCTGGCTGGGTTTCTTGATGATCTTCTTCTTCGCCGTCCAATTGGACTTCTTTCCCGCTGCCGGCTACAGCCCGCCTTCTGAGGGGATCGGCCCGTTTCTACACAGGCTGATAATGCCGGCTTTCGCCACCGGGGTCATAGTAATGGCGTTGATTACGAGGATGACGCGCGCGACCATGCTGGAGACTTTAAGGGAAGACTACGTTCGCACTGCCAGGGCGAAGGGCCTGACAGAACGCACTGTTCTCATTCGCCACGCGCTGAGAAACGCCGCACTTCCCATCGTAACGGTAATTGGACTTGGATTCGCCGCTCTCCTAAGCGGCCTGGTTGTCACTGAAAGTGTGTTTGCGGTCCCTGGTCTGGGGCGTCTGCTACTAAACGCCATCCTCGCCAGGGACTATCCCATTATCCAGGGCACGATTCTGCTGATCTCAGGTGTCTACGTGATCATCAACTTGTTCATTGACATTTCATACGCATACTTCGATCCAAGGATCAGGTACTGATGGCATCACAATCTGGGAGAGCTGCCCTGGGGAGCGGTCGCACACGCGCTGAGACAGTAGGTGCTCTGGTCCGTTCTACATTGAGGGCCATGAGACGAAATCCGACGATGGCAGCCGGGATCGCGATTGTTGTCGTGATGGCGCTGATGGCCATTTTCGCTCCACTTCTGTTCACAGGCGATCCCAGTGCTGTTGCACCGCGGGAAAGGTTCACACCACCATCGTCTGGCAACTGGTTCGGAACAGACAATATAGGAAGAGACCTTTGGAGTCGTGTGCTCTTTGGAAGCCGTGTCTCGATGACCGTGGGTGCGGCCGTAGCCGTGATCTCTGTCCTCTCGTCAATCGTGTTTGGACTTCTTGCCGGCTACTACAGACGTCTGGATGCTGTCATCATGCGATTCATGGATGGTCTCATGGCGATCCCGTCCGTTCTGCTGGCCATGGCGCTTATGGCGCTACTGGGCGGCAGTGTGCAGAACGTCATCATCGCGCTCTGTGTGGTCGAGACTCCAAGGGCTGTGCGTATTGTGCGGGCCTCCGTGCTGAGTATCCGGGAAGAGATGTTTGTGGATGCCGCTCACGCACTTGGAGTCCCTCCTCCACGCATCCTCAGGACACACATTCTGCCCAATACATTTGCCCCTCTCATCGTGCAGGCCTCATTTATTGCGGCCTCCGCGGTTCTAGTAGAGGCGTACCTGAGCTTCGTAGGCGCAGGACCTCCGCCTGAAGTCCCAAGCTGGGGCAACATCATGGCGGAGGGCCGACACTACATTTCCAGGTTTGTGTGGATGATCGTCTTCCCGGGCATCTTCCTCACCCTGACTGTCCTTGGCATCAACCTTGCGGGTGATGGACTAAGAGACAGTCTGGATCCCAAGTTGCGGAGTCGCATGTAGCAGGATGATAGGAACATCCACTTCCTAAAGGTAGGTAACTCAGATAAATCGCGATAGTGACCGGATAGCAAGTCGGAATAGTGACAGGACTAGCGAAAGGGAGGAGCGATGTTTAAGTTAAGACTTGGTTTGATGGGGGTTGCATTACTGGCCCTGTCAGCACTGTTGGTGGCCTGCTCCAGCTCGGAAGCGCCAGCGCCACCGACCCCCACACCAATAAACGTAGCTGAGATCATTCAGCAGACCATGCAGG
>JAGWBK010000059.1:0-4415 GCA_021295915.1 Dehalococcoidia bacterium | reverse complement strand
GTCAGCCAGGAAGAAGTCGCAGCAGCGATTTCCAGTGCGATGATGGCTCAGCAGCCAGGTGTAACCTCTGAGGACATCGCTGCCGCCGTCGAGGCCGCAGTCGCCAAGGCAGTACCTGCTCCCGCTGACGCGATGGAGGCAGGCGACTCCATGATGATTGCGGAGGAGGACAAGTACGGTGGAACTCTGAGAGTAGTGTCTCAGGCCAGCATCAAGTCGCTCGATCCAGACTTCTGCACCTCGTATGTCTGCTGGCAGCCTTCCGCGGGACCCATACTTGAGAACCTGTTTACTCAGGGGGCCGACTTCAGCACTCAGCCAATGTTGGTCGACAGTTGGGATATATCCGATGATGGCCTGATCTGGACAATAAACCTCCGAGATGGCATCACATTCCATGATGGTACGCCTCTGACCAGCGAGGCTGCGATTCGTTCAACAGAACGCATCCTGGGCGACACGCCGGCGGGCAAAGTGATGTTGACCTTCCTTGTCGACGACGGAATGCAAGAGATTGACGATCTGTCGTATACGATCGAGACCAATGAGCCATACGGTTCGCTACTGGACGGAATGGCGCTCAGGACCCACGGCACCGTATTGGTCTACACGCCGACAGCGGCTGCGTTCCCAATGACTGAGGACGTGGGTGAGGAGAACATCATTGGAACCGGCCCATACCAGCTGGAAAGTTGGGATGTCGGCGTCAAGGTGACGATCTCCCGCTTCGACGATTACAAGTCTCGAAGCGAGCCCGCAAGCTGGCTCGCAGGGGAGAAGAAGGCGTACTTAGACAAGATCGAATGGCTTGAAATCCCCAGCGAGGAGACCAAGGTTGCTGGCCTGAAGACAGGCGAGTGGGATTTCGTAGACAGCATTGGCCTGGACTTTGTCGCAGAGCTCCAGGAAGACCCTGACGTGGGATTTACCTGGTATCCCGGCCACATGTGGTACTTCGCATTTAACACCAACGAGCTGAACAAGGAGCCCTTCGACAGTCTGCTGCTTCGACGGGCCATCCAGGCATCCATGAGCGGCGTTGACATGCTCAGTGCCATTGGGCCGCCGAACACCTGGAAGCTGAATTGCTCGATCTATGGCAGCGGAACCGTGTTCGAGAGTGACGCAGGCTGCGACCTCTACAATCAGGACAACATAGAACGGGGCAAGGAGCTGGTGGCGGAGTCTGGCTATAACGGAGAGCCCATCGTCATTCTGAACCCGAATGACTACAGCACGATTACTCCGGTTGGTCCCGTCATCAAGGCGAGGATGGAGGAGATCGGCATCACCGTCGACATGCCGGGTATGGACTGGGCCACGGCCACGTCCAAGCGCCTGGCCGGCGAAGGATGGCACATCTTCACCAGCTGGGGAACCATCAGGAACCGCCAGAATCCCGCGTTTAGCTTCATGCTCGCCGGGGGAGGCACATCCATCGGATTCGGCTACTATAACGAGACGATCGATGAACTTCACCAGCAGTTCCTTCGCGCGACCGACTTCGAGACCCAGAAGACGATCGCCGACGGCATGCAGCAGGCGTTCATGGAGGATCCGCCGCAGGTCTACTCCGGCATCTTCTTCATGCCCAGCGCATATCGTACGTGGGTACACGGCGTGCCGCCCGAGCATCCTGGAAGCCCGCAATACACAAACGTCTGGATTTCCAGGTAGCAGTCCTTGTTTGAGTTGGGTCAGGCCCTCCTGAAGGTCCGTTAAGCCCCAATTCACTCTAAGGGAAAGAAGGCCCGGCCCTCGGCATTGTCGAGGGTCGGGTTCATTGGTTTACAAACAACCAGCGCAGCCTTCGCCCGTCTTGGAGGAACAGACCTGCGTGGCCTCCTTACAGTCGTTACCGTACTCCTCTGGCTGATCGGTGGACCGATGGGCTGTGGGGAGTCTGAAACTCCAGCGCCCGCAGCCCAGCCTGAACAATCTGCCCCAAACGTCACCCCATTCAGGAACGTTGCCCAGGACACTCTCGGCAGCGCTTTCATGATCTGGAATGACCGTCCTGGCGTTGCGGTCTTCGACTACGACCGCGATGGAGACCACGACGTCTTCATCACCTCAGACGCGGGACACGCCAACTTTCTCTACAAGAACAACGGCGACGGGGTCCTGGTCGACGTTGCCATCGAGGCCGGAGTCGCGGCCACTTCCACCAATAGCTCCGGAGTGGTGGCCTGCGATATAAACAATGACGGATACCAAGACATTTATGTTGGCGCCCTGGGCGTAATAGGTGACGACCTGGACTTCAGGTCAGCCATGGCTGATGACGATGAGTCCCGACAGCTCAGGCAGGCTGTGACTGATAGGCTCTTCCTCAACCGTCAGGATGGTACATTCGAGGACATTACCGAGTCAGCATTTGGCGAGAATTCCAACATCCGGTCTGCTTCCACTATCGCCTGTGCCGATGTCGACTCCGACGGATGGCTGGACCTGTACGTAAGCAACCTCGGAGACCCGGACTTCCGGACTTTCAACTCTCCGAGTCACCCCGGCCACTACAACCTCCTCTACATGAACAACGGCGATCTCACATTTGATGAGGTCGGGGAGCCACTCGGAGTGAGAGGCGGACAGATTGTCATGCGGGGCTACGATGGCAAGCCTGTGATGTTCCAGGACCCCGACACAGGTGAGATGTTCCAGGGATACGACCCCACAGACTTGGACCGTTGGGGAAACCGGGTCGGCGAACCTACTGGACAGACCCACGCCGCCACCTTCTTCGACTACGATGACGACCGAGACCCTGATCTCTGGGTGGCCGACGATGGGAACCGCCTTCGCATCTATCGCAACGACTCCACTCCCGGGAATCCCAGGTTTACGCCGGTCGCCGCCGACCTGGGCTTTAACGCCGTTGGCGCCTGGATGGGTTTTGCATTCGGAGACATCGATGGCGACTCAGACCTAGATGTCTTCATCACCAACATGGGGTATCACCTGGTCATGAGACCCCCCAAGGAGGAGATTTCAGGTACCTGTGAGTACCATATCCAGTTTGCGTGGGCCAACTGCTTCCACTACCTCCTGAGAAACGAGAGTGTTCGGAGCGACCAGGCTGACGGGAAGGTCGGTACGTTCACCGACATCGCACCCACGCTCGAGATAACACCCAGCCCCGATATGCCCCCTCTCTCGCTCGACCCAGCGAAGGTACACGGCACCTTCGATCCTCCAACTGGGATTGCGGCATATGAATTCGGATTCGGCGCAACATTCTTTGACTTCGACAACGACGGCGACCAGGACCTCTACTGGTTGGGTTCCACGGGTGGCCGGGGAGATGGCCCCGGCGGTCGACGCATGCTGGAGGGATTCGGAGATGGCACATTCCGGGACATCACCATAGAAGCGCAGCTCCTGGACATCCTCGGCGTAGACTACTCCGAGCGCAGCCCTGACGACCCTATGGACAACATCAACGCTCGGAAGATGAACCCTAAGTTCCACGAGAACGGCAAGGGCCTCGCCCATGGCGACCTGGATGGAGACGGCTACCTGGACCTCATCGGCACCAACAGCAGCGGGCCGGTCTGGCAGGGGTCCTACGAGACAATGGCAAACATGAAGGGGCCGCTCTTCATCTGGATGAACGGTGGTGGAGCGAACAACTGGATATCCCTGCGGCTCCAAGGCAGAATGGCCGTAGACGGCACTGGCTCAAACGCCGACGGAATCGGAGCCCGCGTTTATCTGACGTACACGCCTCCAGGAGCTGATGAGCCCCTGGTTCAGGTCCAGGAGGTCCGGGCAGGTTCCAGCTACCTGTCGATGGACAGCATACTCCGTGGACGAGATCACGATCTTGTGGCCCAGTGGCACTGAGCAGACTCTTAGGGACATCGCTCCCAACCAGAAGCTATTGGTCACGGAACCGTAGGGGCGGGTTTCAAGCACGCCTCTCATGTCTCCTAATGAATGCCCACACGCAAACCAGCGCGATTACCGCCCCTGCCACACCTCCTCCGACGGCCGACCATAGCACGTCGCTCCCTAACGTAAGCGTGCTGCCTTCTTCCAGCCCGTCAGCCTCCTCAGGCGGCAACTGAAGTGTCTTAAGAAACTCGATGACCGTTGCCTGGTCCTCCGCGACTAGACTCGCGAACGACTCCCGACTCTCGATCGCCTCGCCTCCGTGCGCCAGGATCGCCTCCGACATCAGCGTCGCACGCCCATGGTGCAGGAACGGCGGCTCGCTCGCGAATCCCCACAGCTTACGAGTCAGCCACTCGCCGGTTGGCACGCCTTCCTCTTCGAGCACCTCATTGTTGAGGATGTCACCCATGTCGTGCCGCTTCAGGTCGGTGAAGACTGGGACCATGATGTGCCCGTCCTCGTTCGTCCTGAAGTCGGTGAGCCTACTAAGTGACACCAGGTCCACCTCGTACGGCGAG